>NZ_JAQRFO010000016.1:0-93067 GCF_028598775.1 Xenorhabdus aichiensis | reverse complement strand
GGGAGCCTGATCGGATTGAGCGCATCAAAGATTCTTTGCCCATGAAACGGGGCGGACAACCGGAAGAAGTCGCGCAAGCTATTGCATGGCTGCTGTCTGATGAGGCATCGTACGTGACGGGAAATTTCATCGATCTGGCGGGTGGAAAGTAGATTGCCTGAATGATTTTGAATGGTGCTGAAGCGCTGTGAGTATGAATAGCCGGAAAGAATATTAAGGATATTTCCGGCTTATTAATGGGGATGGGTTCTTAATCTAACAATTCCGTCAATTTGGGTTTAAGAATAATCTTGCCAGGTGTCACTTCAATATTGATGGGCTGCTCCACTAACTGACTGCTCGTCAGCCAATCACCAGCAATATAAAGCTCACCGTTTTCACGAATGTTGTCGATACCTTGATCTGCATGATCTTCGACTTCATGGATCAAACTGACCAGATCAACATCAGGATCAACGAGAGAGATAATTATCCCATTGGAAAATTGTGAGATATGAAATAACGCATCCGCACTAAATCCAGCATCGCTGAGTGTGCTGCCATTAAGCATTAATTCGGGAATATCAGTATGGCGAAATGAAACATGGAGGCTCATTTGTACGTTCCTTGTGTTATTTAGGCATATTGCGATACTTTATCAGTACTTCGCCGATACTGCACTGCGAATTCATACGTGTTTTCAAATTCATGCGTGTTTTGATTTGTACCGCATTTGTTGATTAATTCTCAATATCTACACACTAGCGCTTAGATGAACACTATGCTATCGATAATGTTGGTCTTTGCGAAGCAACTCGCAAAAAATTACTGGATATTTATCCATGCTGACATACTTGGCTGAGTTAAAAAATAAAAATAGAAGATAAGGCTATTAAAGGCCCAGTAGGGTGAAATTATCTAGACAATGTCTCGATAGAAATAAAAATAAATAATATAAATTTTATCATTATTTCAATTTTTTATTCTTTGGATTGTGAATTAGTCTTTTTTAAATTTTCTGACAAAATTTATTTTTTCATTTTGATTGAATGTCATGATGGCGTTTTTATTTATTACTTTTTATAAAAGGTATAATTATTATTAATACTATATTTTAAAAATAGGTTTATTTTTACCCAAAAACATTCTGATATGTCATTATTTTTAAGCGCATTATAGACAGGGGAATATCATTGTTGTATAAGTACATATTGTGTAAGTACATGTTGTATAGGTTAATTAGTTTGAGGTTAATATATGAGTTGTCAGTTGGTGTTATTTAGAGGGTCTTTTTAAGCTTATTCTAATATCCATTATCATATTTTAAATCCTTTTCCTATCTAATCAATTCTCTCTTTTTTTATAGAGATTTTCTTTAAACATTGCATTTTGATGTAACAAGGTTTCTGTCATATTTCTCCGGAAACTGTCAGGACATTGTTCACATTATGCAATATGGCCAATTATTGTCTTATTTTCGAGTAGGAAAATTAAAATGAAAAGAATTCCTGAGCCCTTCCGCATTAAAATGGTAGAAAATATCCGTATGACAACCGCCGCCGAACGTGAAGCGGCATTGGAGGAGGCTGGGTATAATCCATTCCTGCTGCCTTCAGATATGGTTTACATTGATCTGCTGACTGATTCTGGTACGGGTTCGATGAGTGATCGCCAGTGGGCAGGTATGATGATGGGGGATGAAGCTTATGCGGGTTCCCGCAACTATTATCATCTGGAGAGTAAAGTCAAAGAGTTGATTGGCTACGAATATACGATCCCCACTCATCAGGGACGCGGGGCAGAGCAGATTTTATTTCCCGCTCTGATCGCTAACAAGAAAGCCAAAGGCGGCGCTGAAAAGCCGGTATTTATTTCTAATTTCCATTTTGATACGACAGCAGCACATGTGGAATTGAATGGTGCATGTGCTGTCAATATTGTCACCCCGAAAGCGTTTGATACAACAACCTATTATGACTGGAAAGGTAATTTTGATCTTGATGCGCTCAAGAATACCATCAAGGAACATGGGGCGGATAATATTGTCGCTATCATTACTACTGTCACTTGTAATAGCACAGGAGGACAGCCGGTTTCTCTCGCTAACATGAAGGCTGTATATGATATTGCGAAACAGCATGATATCCCTGTCGTGATTGATTCAGCACGTTTTTGTGAGAACGCCTGGTTTATTAAACAGAGGGAAAAAGGTTACGAAAATAAATCCATCAAAGAGATCGTCAAGGAAATGTATCAATATGGCGATATGCTCACTATGTCAGCGAAAAAAGATCCGATGGTAAATATTGGGGGTCTTTGTTGTTTCCGTGATGATGAAGCGTTGTTTAACGAAGTACGTATTCGCTGTGTTCCTATGGAAGGGTTTGTAACCTATGGCGGGCTTGCCGGCCGTGATATGGCGGCGCTGGCGATTGGGCTTGAGGAAGGAATGGATGAAGATTTCCTATCTTACCGTATTAATCAAGTGAAGTATTTGGGTGAAAAATTACGGGAAGCCGGTATTCCTGTACAGTACCCTATTGGTGGTCATGCCGTCTTTGTTGATGCCAAATTGCTCCTGCCTCATATTCCCAGCGATCAATTCCCCGCTCATGCACTGAATAATGAATTATATCTGGAAGCAGGGATCAGAAGCGTGGAAATTGGTTCTCTATTATTGGGTCGAGATCCACAAACCGGGCAACAAAAACCCTCACCGATGGAACTCATGAGACTGGCTATTCCCCGTCGTGTTTATACCAATGATCATATGGATTATATTGTGGAAGCTTTTATCGCCTTAAAACAGCGTGCCGCAAAAATCAAGGGATTAACGTTTACTTATGAGCCGCCTGTATTGCGTCATTTCGTATCGAGATTAAAACCGATTGATAACGATAAATAATCAGAAAACGATAGCTTTATTTGCAGTATTTTATGAATTAACAGCTAAAGTATACAATAATTAAGGCAATTAACTGCCATAAAAAATCAGCCATATGTCGTGTGCACATATGGCTGTTTGGTTTCTCTTTATTTTATGTCTTGAAAATACAACTCAGAATGTTGGCTAAATGTAGTCTGCTTTTATTATGTTTTCTGCTGTAATAATATTGTCATATATATGAAATGAATTTGTAATATAAATGTAATTAAATATAGTTTCTTTAATATCATTGACCCTTCTGCTATCAACCAAAATTAAGATATTGTCGAGGGAGAAAGATGCGAAAAGAGTGATTTTATAGTCACTGAATATCACTGAATAATTTAAATTCATTGATCGTATATTTTATTTATCGCATTATTCAAGTCTGAGGAATATATCTTAGTGGTATTTTTCCTTGGAGTCTGACCATAAAAATTAAGTTAATTGTATGAGATTTAATTTTGTTATCAGTTTTTCATATGTTCTATTATGGGAATATTATTATGATTTTTAGTTTATATAAAAATAATTACTTAGCTGATTATATGTTATTGGTGGTTATATTAATAATTATATTTCATAAAGAAATTTAACAAAGAAAGTTATTATTTTAAATGATGCTATTAACTGAAAGGCGTTGTTTTATGAATACTTTAAATGATAAGAAAAATAATTAATTACCACAGAGAGTAATACATGATGCTAAAACGTAAATATTTAACCCACTCTGAAATTGAACAGCTATTAGCTGAATTGGAAAAAGGGCCAAATGCAGAGCGTAATATCTGCATGCTTTTTATGGGCTTCATCCACGGCTTTCGAGCTTCTGAGCTTTTGAGGCTTCGAATGTCTGATGTGGATCTACGTGACCGTAGTTTGAGTGTTAATCGTTTGAAAAATGGCTTTTCTACGATCCACCCCATGATTGCCAGAGAAATTCAACTAATACGTAAATGGATGACAATTCGAAAGAAATTTGAAAAATTTGGCAAGAGTGAATGGCTTTTTATTTCCCGTACCGGGGAGCCGTTATCGCGCCAGCAATTCTATAAAATTATTAGGAATACAAGTATCAAGGCAGAAATTGCGATTTGCGCGAATCCGCACATGTTGCGTCATTCGTGTGGTTATGCGTTAGCGGATAATGGCGTCGATACACGATTGATTCAAGATTATTTAGGTCATCGCAATATTCGCCATACAGTCAGATATACCGCGAGTAACGCAGGTCGCTTTGATGGAATTTGGAGAGCAAGAGGGAAGAGAAAAGGGGTTACATTTAGTACCAAACTGTTAGCTGCCGATGAATTTTCTGGCTCAGAGCTGTCCTGAAAATTGTCTTTGAATAATCATGTTTATCAGCCATAACTTGATAAAAAGCCCTGCCGATATTACCAAGCAGGGTTTTTTAATCATGGTGTAACTATATTAAATGGTTATACCGTGCTGGATAGCAAGGGCAGACAAGCCGCCGGCAAAACCCTGACCTACGGCTTTGAATTTCCATTCCGTATTGTGGCGATACAGTTCACCGAAAATCATGGCTGTTTCTGTTGAAGCATCTTCAGACAGGTCGAAACGGGCAATTTCCTGATCGTTGTCGTTGTTGACTACGCGGATAAAGCTGTTGCTTACCATCCCGAAATT
Organism: Xenorhabdus aichiensis; assembly: GCF_028598775.1. Lineage (NCBI taxonomy): Bacteria > Pseudomonadati > Pseudomonadota > Gammaproteobacteria > Enterobacterales > Morganellaceae > Xenorhabdus > Xenorhabdus aichiensis. The sequence continues at coordinate 88,512 of NZ_JAQRFO010000016.1, read as the reverse complement.
CTGTTTGTTGTTGTCTGCGTCATAAATAGTGACTGCAAACACCACTTTTTTCACGTCAGCAGGCACTTTCGCCAGATCGATTTTAATCTGCTCGTCATCGCCGGCGCCTTCACCCGTACGGTTATCCCCTTGATGGCTGACTGAGCCACAAGGGCTGACTTTATTGTTGAAGAAGACAAAGTGGCCGTCTGACAGAACTTTGCCATCTTCCCCAACCATGAAAACTGAGGCATCAAGATCGAATGCCGCCCCGTCAGTGGCACGCATATCCCAGCCAAGACCCACCAGCGCAATATTCATCGCAGGGGCTTCTTTTGTCAGTGATACATTGCCGCCTTTAACCAGAGATACACCCATTTTTATTCTCCAAATAGTATTTTAAGGTATCGGGCAGGCGCGCCTGCCCGATCATGAATTAAGTGATGGTTGAATGATCAGGAAGCGTTAATGCCATACTGAGCACAAACAGATGCCAGACCACCTGCATAGCCTTGACCAACAGCACGGAATTTCCACTCTGTATTGTGGCGATACAGCTCGCCAAACAGCATGGCAGTTTCCGTTGAAGCATCTTCAGTCAGGTCGTAGCGGGCAACTTCAACCTGAGTATCATCGTTAACCAATCGGATGAAGGCACCGGAAACTTGTCCGAAGCTCTGATGACGGGTTTGTGCGTCATGGATAGTCACAACAAACACCACTTTTTCCACATCGGTCGGAACCTGATCCAGTTTGATCTTCAGTGATTCATCATCGCCATCTCCCTCACCGGTACGGTTGTCGCCAGTGTGCATGATGGAACCATCAGCAGATTTTAGGTTGTTGTAGAAAATGAAATCGGCATCACCACGTACTTTGCCGTTTGCTGATAGCAGGAATGCAGAAGCATCAAGGTCAAAATCTTGTCCATCGGTGGCACGAGCATCCCAGCCAAGACCGATCAGAACATTTTTCATCGTTGGCGCTTCTTTGCTCAGAGAAACGTTACCGCCTTTAGAAAGAGATACACCCATTATTATTTCCTCACTGATTAAGTCGCATACCCTTCGTCTTTCAATTTGCTGTTTTGTTAGCGACAACTTGAAATCTACTGGGTATATTGATTAATTGTATTAATTTTACTTACCGGATTTAGCTTTCATTTTCTTCTCTTTGGGGGAACAGCAGGCTGGCAATAATGCCGGCAGTCAGTACCCCAATCACCACGAACAAGCTGGCTGTCGCCGAAATTGAATAACCGTGGTGGAACATATGTTCAGATGCGTTCAAGCCGAGTTTGATGGCAATAAAGAACAGCAGAACGATGACCGCTTTTTCCAAGTGAACCAGATATTTTTTCAGTGCTTCAAGCACGAAGTAAAGCGTACGCAGACCCAAGATAGCAAACATCATGGCACTGTAAACGATTAAAGGCTCCCGGCTGACAGCAATAACCGCAGGTACAGAGTCAAAGGCAAACATCACATCGGACAGCTCAACCACCGCCAGACACAACATCAGTGGTGTAGCATAAAGTGCTGCTTTACCCGTACGACCCACTTTCACATCTGCGTTTTCCGGTTTGGCGAGTTCGGCATTCACTTCCTTTTGGTTCAACATGAAAGCGTGGCCGCGCAGTTTTGGCCAAATAGGGAAAAAGCGTTTCACCAGACGGTAGGCAAGGTGCTGTGAATAATCCTCGATTCCATCGCTATCATCACCGCTTTTCAGCATCATGACCGCAGTCCAGCCGACGATGATGGCAAAAACCATTTCGACCCAAGGGCCAAGCATCAGCAGGCTTGTCCCGATGGCGACAAAGATGCCACGGAAGACAATTGCACCGATAATGCCCCAGTAAAGGACACGATGGCGGTAGCGATCAGGAACGGCGAACCAAGAGAAAATCGCCATGATGACAAACAGGTTATCGACAGACAGCACTTTTTCCAGTGCATAACCGGTAACAAACAGGCTCGCGGTTTCAGCGCCGTGATGGACAAACAGGAATCCGGCGAAAACAAAGGCAATAGCGATCCAGAAGACGGACCAGAGAGCGGCGCTGCGCAGCGAAATCGGCTTATCATGACGATGCATAAAGAGGTCGATAAAGAGCGCACCAACCGACAGAATAATGAATACAGCAACGGTTTCCATCGGAAAACCTATGTGCGTGGATACCATGAAGTGAGCCTCTTAAAGTTATCTGCGATTACAGTTCGAAATCTGCGGGTGTAAAGCCCAGAGTTGTGCAAATTTCACGGGCAGCCGTTTTTTCGTTGTTATCAAAATCGCCATCACTTTTGGCGACGGCAATACCTACGCGTAAGGAAAGCTGCGCTGCTTCCGGCTGCGGTTTCAACGCCATGATGAATTTCATGGCTTCACCTTTGCCAATGTCAGCATCAAATTCATAGCTGCTGACCAGCTTGTTGAAGAATTCGATAATTTCAGTGGTATCGAAGACTTTCAGTTCAGGGGAGTTTTTGATGAACCCCACCATTTTCTGTTTTTCTTCTGAACTGGCGCCGTTGCTTGCCATAGAAATGTGTGCACACACGGCTACGGTGCCTTCCATGAACTTGCGGTTCTTGAAGCGACCCACTTGATTGGTCAGTTCTTCACGGCCTGCGCTGAAAGCCGTCTTGATTTTGTTTAAAAAGGACATAGTTCTCTCCGATTGTCTAAAATGTGAAGGATTATTTACCGCCTGCGACCCAGCGAAAGCCCCAACCGAATGCTTGGTCCATCTCCTTATGCCCGCTGAAGTACTGATTGATACGTTCTACTTTGATCGCACCGTTTTCATTAACAAGGCGGCCGATCGCGCACATACGTTTGTGGTTATTGCCTTCCGTCATGCGGGTTTCGATAGGAGCCTGGCCGCTGATATGGATTGTGACCACGCCGTCTGTATTGTCCCAACTGGGAACGCCTTCGTAGATCAAGGCATAAACCAACACTTCACTGATGTTTTTCCATTCGAGGCCATTAACGTGGAGCCATTCACCATCACTGACGGCGCCGGTTCGATCATCACCCTGCAATTTTACGTAGGGTTCCCGATGATAATCCCCAAAGCTTTTGCCTATTGCCTGAACGACATAACGTTCTCCGTCACGCAGCCGAATAAATGCGCCGAGATCCAGATCCACGCCTTTGTTTGAGCCGAATATACCCTGCAATACCCCTTTTTTTGCCGGGGAAGTAGTCTGATTCCAGTTCAAGTTGACGCGAATTTCACCGAAATTGTCACGTTTGCTCAGGCTAATCGCCGGTTTTTCTTTGGTGAGAGAAACCTTGCTCAAATTAACGCTATTTGATGCAGGAGCAGGCGGCGGCGCAGGCGTTTTGGCTGGCGCATCATCAACGATATTCACACCAAAATGCTCCGCCAGTGGTTTAAGGCCACCATTAAAACCCTGGGCAATAAAGCGGAATTTCCATTCACTGTTGCGGCGATACAACTCACCGAGGATCAGAGCGGATTCTGTCCGACCCTGAACGTCAACACTGCCTTGTAGAACCGTGCTTCCGTTTAGTTCTACCTGAATAGAAAGAGTCCGCAGGCTGGAAATGGTCTGGTTGCCGTCGCAGGTCGCCGTAAACGCCACTTTTTGGACATCTTGACGCAGGGCAGGCAAGTTAACAAAGAACGAAGTATTAACGTTGCCCCCTGCTAGACGGATGGTGTTGTCATCATTGACCGGCTGGCCGTAAAACACCATGTCGGGATCGCCCTGAACTTTGCCATCGGCATACAGGCAGAAGGCGGATACATCTACTGCCGTGCCTGAAAGGACTCTCACTGTGAGAGTCTGGTTGGATACGGGGGCATTTCCCCCCGGTGTCAGGTTCATCAGCGCACCACCGTCTCAACGATTTGGGGATACATATCGTCAATAGTACGCCCACGGCAAGCGGCACCATGTGCTGTGAAATCCCATTGACCCCCATTGCGGCGCAGGGAAGAGATGATAACGCCGGTATGGGCACCCTGCTCGTTTAGTTGGTAGCGAGCCAGCTCTTTGCCGCTTTGGTCAACGACACGGCAGAAGGCATTTTCAACATCATTGAAGGTTTGACCGCGGAAACTGTTCACGGTAAAGACGAGATATTCGATATTGGCAGGAAGATTGACCAGATCGACGCTGATGACTTCATCATCCCCGTCACCTTCACCCGTCCTGTTATCGCCACTGTGTGCCACGGAACCACATAGTGAGTCCAGTTGGCCGAACCACACCGTGTCGATAGTCTTGCCAGCGTTATCGAGCAGTATGCAGCTTGCATCCAGATCAATTTCGTCACTGCCACCGCCGAACATACGAGTCAGAAAGCCTTTGTTCTTGGATACGGGGTCCCACCCTAGGCCAAAATCAACTTTAGCCAGTGAGGAGCTCTGCTTGGTGAGCGAAACTGACTGATTTTTGCTTAACGAAACCATTAATAACACCTCTTTTTTTGTCGGTGAATCGTAGTAATTCTATTTATGAAAAAATCATAATATGACAGAAATGTGGCGAAATCCTGTCATATTATGATTCCCATAAACAGCATGTCTTGTGGTTAAGTCCATGATAGAAAACAATCTGATTTCTTTTTTTATGATTTCTTTTCCAAGACCAAAAGTCAAACAAATTTTGTGCTAAAAAATCATATTATGATTGACACGTACTTGCCCCCGGTTCTAGACTGCGGCGCATATTTCACCTGAGTTGGAAAGGATGTTGGACGTTACCATTTTGACTCGCGGCAATTTAGCAATGGTTTCCGCGTGAATGATGAAATTTGGTTTATGAACGGATTGTTATCGTCTTCCATCAGTCATCCCAGACTGGTTGAAATTTTTTAAAAGGCATCCCTATGACAGCATTTAATGATATTCAGAATGATCAAGGCCAGGTTTACAAACGGAAGTTGAACAGCGGGACGTTGACTGTGACGGTAGCCCGTGGCACAGCGTCTCTGGAAACCCTGTTTGATATTGCTGAACGCCGTAACCCCAAAAGGGCATTTTTATTTGTCAGCAAGGTATTGGGACGTCACATTCCGGTCAGTCCATCGATCATGCGCTCGGTTTATCGGCAGTTATCTGAACGGTTTCCGGCCCATCTTCCCGGCCCTGTGCTGTATATCGGTATGGCTGAAACGGCAGTTGGGCTGGCGGCAGGGGTTTTTCAACAAACCCGGGAAAAGGTTGAAGCTCCGATATTTCTGACGTCGACACGCCATCCCGTTGAGGGTGACTTGCTGTGTGAATTTAAGGAAAATCACAGTCATGCCACGGATCACCTGATTTACTGGCCGGCAGAAAACAGATTGCGTCAACGAGTGGTTGATGCTCGTACCCTTGTTCTGATCGATGATGAAGCGACCACGGGAAACACTTTCCTCAATCTACTTAATGCACTGCGTCATGCTGGCCTTAATCAGATTGAACATATCGTCACTGTGACGTTAACGGATTGGAGTGGTAAATCCGTTATAGAACGTTGTCCGCTGCCAGTTTCTACGGTTTCTCTGATCGAGGGAAACTGGCATTGGGATGCGGATATTTCCGCCCCGATCCCTGTCATGCCGCAAGTCAATGTCACGGCGCGGGGAGATGTCAGCATGATCGGTAAGCAGAGTTGGGGACGGCTCGGGTTGGATGACATTCAGTGTGATATCGGCACTGAAATTCATGCTATAGCGGGTGAAAAAGTGCTGGTGCTGGGGTCCAGTGAGTTTGTCTGGCAGCCATTCTTGCTGGCTGAACGGCTGGAGCAGGAAGGCGCACAGGTGAAGTTTGGTTCCACAACCCGCTCTCCCATTTCCTGCGGCCATGCCATTCAGTCAGTGATGTCTTTTACGGATAATTACGGCCTGGGAATACCGAATTTTCTCTACAATGTGGCGCACCAGCAATTTGATCGCATACTGCTCTGTCTTGAAACGCCTAAAACCGCCGTCGATCCGGCATTGATGGCGCAACTTGCCTGTGTTTCCCCGATTGTCGAGATCGTCTCCTATGATTAAGCCCGTTTTTTTGACTGATCTTGATGACACGCTATTTCAAACGCGTCGGAAGATAAAGCAAGCATTGGGTATTGAGTCTTGTCGTGTGGGAGCGTTGGATCGAGAACATTCTCCTTGCAGCTACATGACCAAAGAGCAGGCAATGATGATTGACTGGTTGCTGGCCTTTGCGGAGGTTATCCCCGTGACGGCCAGAAATACAGAGCAACTTAGCCGGGTACAAATCCCTTTCAATTCATGGCGGATTGTGACACATGGCGCGGTGATCTTGACGCCAGAAAGCGCGGTGGATCAGGAATGGCAGGCACATATTCTGGCAGAACTGATGCCTTATCGTGATCAATTTCGGGAACTGGAGCGCTTGAGTCATTGCGTGATCGCTTCTCATGGCATGGAAGCATGGGCGCGTATTGATTATGAATATGGCGATGTTCCCGTTTATCTGGTTATTAAGCACAGAGACTGTAATCGGCTGGAAGATCTTGATGTGCTTGCTGAAAATATAACTCAAGAAATGGCTGATAAGTTCGATTCTGGTGATTTTTATCTTCATCAAAATAGTAACAACCTGACTTTGCTGCCAAAGTGCATCGACAAGGGATTGGCAACCCGTCACCTTTTGACAAGGCTTCGTACTGAGAGAGGTGTTTTTCCTATTATTGGTCTGGGGGATAGCCTGAGTGACCACCGTTTCCTGAAACTGTGCGATTGGTTCGGTATGCCCCAGCATAGCCAGTTTGCTAACACCTTGATGACCTCTTTATTCGGAACTGTAACTAATGAATAGCTTTCCCTTTTTTTCTGGTTCATATGCGCCTGATGATGTCCAGTTTCTGCTAAAACCCGTTCAGATTGAGATGACCCCCGTTGATATCAAAGAACAGCTTATTCAGTCTGGCGCTCGTCATTATTCAGACATGCTGAGTCAGGAAACAGAGCCAACACCTTATCATCTTGATTTGTTTGGCAGGGCGCTTGAACAGGGCGCGGTTCGTTTGGCAACCGAAGTGGTGATACTCGCCAATACGTTGATATCACGCTTTGGTGATACGCCGATAGTGTTGGTGAGTCTGGTCAGGGCAGGGGTTCCTCTGGGGGTGATGTTGCACCAGACACTCAGAGAAATGGGCAAGCAATCTTATCATTATGGCATCAGTATCATACGGGATCGCGGGATCGACAGTACGGCGCTGTCGTATATTGAGCAGCGACATGGTACGGATGGGTTGGTGTTTGTGGATGGCTGGACAGGTAAAGGCGCAATTACGGCTGAGTTATCCCGTTCTCTGGCGAGTCGGCCTGGCTATGCGGGCATTCCCCGTCTGGTGGTGCTGGCCGATCCTTGTGGATGTTCATGGTTGGCGGCCAGTGACGATGATTGGCTCATTCCCTTTGGCATCATGGGAGCACCGGTATCGGGTCTGATATCACGTTCAATCTGGCGTGAAGAAGGGCTGCACGGCTGTGTGCAATGTGATCACCTGAGTGAGTTTGAATGCAGTCGTCTGCTGGTGGATACCGTTGCTGATTGTCGTGATCGCTTGGATCTGGATGCGATACCGGTGGTGGATTGGCAGCCGCAGGAAAAAATATCCTTGCTGGAATTGAGTAAAACTGTGATCTCAACTCTTGCCGAAATGTACCAGATCGACAGTATTAATCGCATTAAGCCGGGTATTGCAGAAGCAACCCGTGCGGTATTGCGGCGCGTTCCAGAACATGTACTGGTTCGATCTCAAGATGATCCTGATGTTGCCCTGCTGGTTCATTTGGCACGTCAGAAAAACGTCGTTATTACTGAAGTCGGCGACCTGATAGGACAATATCGCGCCGTGACGATCATTAAGAAGGTAGCTTGATGAAACAGATCCCTTCCCCGCATCAACTTGGTGCAACGCTGTATATCCCGGCCACTCGTCAAGGTATTGCAGAAATTGTGCTGCACAATAAAATTCCCGGTCTGCGTTCTCTGGTGATCTGCCTGGAGGATGCCGTCAGTGATCAGGATATTCCCGCCGCTATTGAAAATCTTGGCGGTGTACTGCAATCACTGGCGGAAGCTGATATATCTTCTTCCTATACAGAACGTCATCACCCTCTGATCTTTATCCGCCCCCGTAATGAAGAGATGGGACGTTATCTGGTAGACAACGTTAACCTCAGCGCCGTTGATGGGCTGGTTCTGCCGAAATTTACCCGCGCTTCATTAGCTGACTGGTGGGATATTGTGGGTTCGACCCATCTCAGCATGATGCCAACACTGGAGACCGAAGAGGTCTTTGATGCCCAGCAGATGAATCAGCTTGCGGACAGTCTCAAAGCCCATCCTTGTTATAAGCGGATTATCGCCCTGCGCATTGGCGGTAATGATCTGATGAATGTGATATCCCTGCGGCGTTCGCGTGACTTCACCTTATATGAGGGGCCGATGGGATATGTGATAAAAATGCTGGTGACTGTGTTTGCTGCGCGGGGTTTTTCCCTGACTGCCCCTGTTTGCGAGCATATCGATGATTTGCGGCTGCTTGAGAAAGAACTGGTATTGGATATTGCTCATGGTCTTGTGGGGAAAACGGCCATCCACCCGGGGCAGATTGAATATATTCAGCGGGCGTTGATGGTCAATGGGCATGATTATGCGGATGCTCTGCGTATCCTCAATTCCAGTCAGGCCGTATTCAAGTCTCAGGGGACGATGTGTGAGCCTGCTACCCATCGACGTTGGGCTGTGAATATCCTCGACCGGGCGAAATACTATGGCATTGCGCCTGAATTCAATGAAGAAACCTGTAAAACTTTTAATTTGTTTTGATATTGATTTACCTGTGGTAGGAGCTATGCTGGACGCTATGCCCATGATTAATATTAGGGATTTTTTGTTTAGTTATCCCTGACTTGGTAATTTAAACGATGTTACTTAGCCCCAAGCAATTTAGAAATTTCAGGTTGATCTTATTACTCTCGCATGAGAAACCCGTTAGCAAAGTGAGAATGATTCGAGAGCTGAATTGTTCAGAACCGACACTGACCCGCGCATTGAGGGAACTACGCGATCTCTATTGTGCTGATATCCGGTTCAGCAAAATAGGGAATACCTATCAATTGGTCGATAAAGGCACACTGACTAAAAAGGATGTACGCAGAATTGAAGAGTTGCTCATCCAAAATAATAGTCTCAAGGCTGAAGAAGCTATCAGCCATGTTTTCCTTGATAAGGAGAAGAAGAAGCCTGTTTCTCTCTCCTTGAGGATGTCCGTCATTCGAAAAATTGACGGGCTGGCCAATCGACTTGAGACAACCCGAAGTGATGTGGTCGAAATGGTGGTGGACAGGTTTATGGAGACGCTACAGAAAGAGGCCATGGACGTGAGTTCGCAGAAGAGATGAATCATCTTTATGCCAGTTGACTGTGATCAACTGGCATCAGAGGAATGAAATGAGGTATCTGATTGAAGGGGCGTTTAGTGCTTGTGGCGGGTAAGCTTATCAAGATAGCCCATCACAAATGCGGACATCACAAAAGTCAGATGGATAATGACATACCACATCAGTTTATTGTCTGGAATATTTTTGGCATCCATAAAGATACGCAGCAAGTGAATGGATGAGATAGCAACAATTGAGGCCGCTACTTTATTTTTGAGAGAAGTGGCATCCATTTTCCCCAGCCAGCTCAATTTCTCCTTGTGTTCGTAGATATCCAGAGTTGAAACAAAGTTTTCATAACCAGAAAACATGACCATCACCAGCAGCCCACCAACCAACGCCATATCAATCAGAGAAAGTAGTGTCAGGATCAGGTCGGATTCAGCAATGGAAAAGATATGCGGCAGGATATGAATAATTTCCTGAAAGAACTTAACGGCAAGGGCAAGCAGTGCCAGTGACAAACCAAAATAAACGGGGGCAAGTAGCCAGCGAGAGGCATACATTATGTTTTCGAGAAAGCGTTCCATGGTGTTTTTGTTTGTTAAAAAAGGGACGATAGTATAGATCAAGAATATGACAGCTACGAAATACATATCGCGGTTATCTGGATTCCACCTGCTGTACAGGTGGTTTTTTTATTATTTAAAGAGCTATGAAGAGAGTGCTTTACCGCGAAGAAGGGAAAGATGGCATTAGTAACCCGTAGTTACGTTACGGTTATGACCATATCCCAGGCAGTAGGGCGCTGGAAACGGTTTAGACTTTATCTGGCAATTTTCTATTTTTTCGACCTCGCAGGGAGCGTTTTGGGGAGGTAGTTATCCAGACCCAGTTTTGTCAAATCAATATCACCGATTTTTTCACGGGTAAGCAGTCCGTTTTGCCAGAAGCGCTCAAATACTCCCGTCGCCAGCCATTCCTGAAAACGACGATGAGCACTACTCGAAGAACAGATACCTGTCGCATTCAGAGCATTCCACGGACATTCCGTTCGTAACACATAAAAGATGGCATTCATGGCTGCCCAGTTATCCACTCGATGGCGATGACACCCTAAGGGATGGTGAGTTTTAGGCACGGGTAGTAAGGGTTCCATTTTTTGCCACAGTTCATCAGAAATGAGCCATTGTGTTGTTGTCTTCTTGTTCATTAATTCATCGCCATTATAAAAACATAGACCTTAATATTTATTAATAATACCTATCGGGATGGGTTTAAATGTCAACACATCTTTAGTAATCGGTGACCATTTTTTTACCTAATACGCAAATCATAAAACATATTGATATTAAAGTTGTTTTTGTAAAATTAGCGTGATAAAAATCGCATTATTATTAACGTGATGTAGCTTATAGTCGCGATAATTATTAACTTGTTTATGATTTTACATGCATTTTTATAGGCCGTTAGAACTAACAAAAGCAAGTACAGCATGGAGCTAGATCAGGTATTAAGGCCCTTACTTAAGGGCGGTAGCGTTTTTAGAGGAAAAGTTTGGAGATTGAACAGACATCCAGAAAAAGGATTGAGTGTGGGTTCGAACGTCAACAATCTCGTTCTCTAATGTAAAGCGACAGAACAAAATCTGTTCATTGATCTAGCGATTACGACTGTTTTGATAGTGAAGAAAGTACTCCACTTTCTTTTACACGCATTAAGAGGCTTCATCCATTCCATCCTTCATCTGATGTACATTCTGCTTCGTTGCCCTAATGACTCCGGTATTAACAAGCGAACTAAAACCGTTAATATAGCGATTAAAATACTTACTTTTTCCCCAATCAAAAAACTTAGCCATTGGTGCTCCTCCCCGTAGTCGCGTGACGTGATGGGAAAAGAGGTATTTTCGTCATTTATCTATGGCTTGACTGAAGTTGTCAGACTCGAATGAGTATTGGAAGAAGCAGTTAGGATACTTAATAATTTAATTTTTTCTAAATCCTGATTTAAATAATTTTAAAAGGAGATATAAATTGAAAATATCAATTATTGGTGCAGGCGTGATGGGATTAGATACTGCGATGGTATGCGCAGCCTATGATCATGATGTATTACTGATAGATAAAGATCCTCATGTATTAGAAAACATTGCATCGCGCATTTCCAGTGAATTCCGTTTATACCGTATGCTCGAACCCACATTAAAATCTGTTGACATCTCAAAGCTAAAGGAACGAATTCGTATTACTCAGTGCTATGAAGAGATAGAAGGCAGTGATTGGGTCATCGAGAATGTTAAAGAGGACTGGTCTGCTAAGCAGAGCGTTTATGAAAAATTAACCCCTTATTTAAACGCAAAAACTTATGTGGCAGCGAACACTAGCTGTATATCAATTACTAAAATCGCTGCAAGTCTTCCATTTCCTCAACAAGTTATTGGTTTGCATTTCATGAACCCAGTGCTGATAAAGAAATGTGTAGAAGTCATCAAAGGCTTCCACACATCTGAACAGACACTCGATTCTGCAAAACAGTTTTTAGCTAGCCTCAAAAAGAATGCTGTGGTGGTTGAGGATTTCCCTGGGTTTGTCTCCAACCGGCTATCTCATTTATTCATGAATGAAGCGGCTTTTCTCGTGCAGGATGGTGTAGCGACTCCCCAAGACATTGATCGAATTTTTAAAGATGGCTATGGTCATTCAATGGGGCCACTGGAAACCGCAGATTTGATCGGGCTAGACACCGTCGTTAATTCATTACATGTACTTTATGAAAGCTACCAAGATCCAAAATATCGCTGCTGCCCTCTTTTAAAGAAAATGGTTGAAGCCGGCAATCTCGGCAGAAAAAACGGTAAAGGTTTCTTCAATTACAAAAATTAGAACTGCGAGTTATTTATGGACGATTTAATAGAAAAAATAGAACTCAATAAAAAGCCAGTCAAATGTGTCATCTGGGATTTAGATAATACAATATGGACGGGTATCCTATCAGAACAAGATGATCTGAAGTTAAAAAATGGGATAGAACAGTTAATCGACCAATTAGATAAAATGGGAATTTTACAATCTATTGCGAGTAGGAATGATGCCAGCGACGCACTAGATATGTTGAAAAAATTCAATTTAGAACAGTATTTCGTTTACCCTCAAATTAACTGGGGCCCTAAATCTTCATCAATTGAAAAAATTCAGAAGAATCTGAATATTTCCGCCGATACATTTATTTTCGTTGATGATCAGATTTTAGAAAGAGATGAGGTTAATTCAAAGTTCCCTGAAGTTACCTGCATTGACGCTTTAGAATACGAATCAATATTAAGTTTACCGCGTATTGCTAATATGGAGGTATCAGACGATGCCAAATTAAGAAGGCAACGTTATCAAGACGATATACTCCGTAAAGAAGAAGAAGAGACATTTGTCGGTGCTTCTGAAGAATTTCTCAGCCAACTTGATATGAAATTCTATATTTCCAAAGCCGAGCCCGAAGATCTGCTCAGAGCAGAGGAACTCACTCAGCGTACGAATCAACTTAATTCTACCGGTATAACCTATAGCCGCGAGCAATTGAGTCAACTCATGAACTCGGAAGAATATGCGCTTTTCGTGTTTGAATTGGTCGATAAATATGGTTCTTATGGGAAAATAGGTTTGGCTTTAGTCCACTATAAAGATAATACCGACTATATCAAACTCCTGTTGATGTCTTGTAGAACACTTTCGCGAGGGGTGGGTAGTATCGCGTTAACTTTTATTATGCAACAGGCGAAAGAACGCGGCCGTAAATTGCATGCTGAGTTTAAACGGACTCCGCGCAACCGCCAGATGTTTGTCACTTACCAATTTTCAGGATTTAAAGAAATAGAGAAGCATCCTGACGATACTATTATATTTTATAATGATCTGGAGCAAGTTCCTGATTTACCACACTATGTTGATGTCATTATAAAGTAATTGGAGATAACAATGAAAGATTCAGACGTAATATCTAAAGAAATTCGTGAATTTATTGAAAATAATATGACAGTGTTTGATGATGACATTGAATTGTTAGATGACACGAATATATTTGAAAATGGTTTGGTAAACTCGCTTTTTTCCATGCGTTTACTTTGTTTTATTGAAGATAAATTTTCCATCTCAATTCCAGATGAATATATAGAACGGGAAAATTTTGTTTCTATAAATAAAATGCTGGAATTAGTTAATAAAGTAAGAGGATGAGATTTACGATATGGAATATGATATTCACCCTTTAGTCGGAATAGCCAAGAAATTTTCAGATGAAGTACTGCGACCATCAGCAGGTTTATTTGACGAGCAAGGCGAAGTACCGCGGGAAATCATGCGTGAGATGGCCGATCTGGGTTTGCTCGGTTCTATCCTCCCTAAAGAATACGGTGGACAAGGAATAGATCCTCTCTCTTATGGTTATTTAACAGAAGAGATAGGGAAAGGATGTAACTCGACTCGTGCTCTATTGACTGTTCACACCAGTCTGGTCGGCGAAACGCTGGTAAAACTGGGGACACAAGAGCAAAAAGAGAAATACTTACCCGCAATGGCAAAAGGTGAAAAAATCGCTTGTTTTGCTTTATCGGAGCCAGAAGCGGGCACAGATGCCAATGCAATTAGCACCATGTACGAACCAACTGAAAATGGGTTTGTCATTAATGGCCATAAAAAATGGATCACCTATTCAGGCGTTGCTGATTTATTCCTGGTATTTGCGAAGCACGATGAAAAAGTCAGTGCTTTTATCGTTGAGATGGGAACTCAAGGACTAACGCGTAAGCCAATGCGTGGTTTGATGGCAAGCCGGGGAGCTCATTTGTCCGAGCTGCATTTTGATAACGTAGAAGTGCCAAAGGACAGTTTGATTGGCCGTGAGGGCACGGGATTTAGCTTCGTAGCGAACGCTGCACTGTTTTATGGCCGCTATAGCATTGCCTGGGCTGGTGTGGCTATCGCGCATGCGGCGCTGGAAGAAATGGTTACTTATGCCCGAAAAAGAGAGCAATTTGGCAAAAAAATTGGCCAGCATCAATTAATTCAAGGACTGATCGCGGACTCAACAACGGCATTTTATGCAGCCAAATCGGCTTGCGAAAAAATTGGTTATCTGAGGAATCAAGGTGATCATAATTCGCTTATGGAAATTAACATAGCGAAATATTATAGCTCATCGGTTGCGATGTTGGTTGCAAATAACGCGGTTCAGGTTCTTGGCGGAAATGGAATATCTAATCGCTTCCCGGTTGAAAGATTATATCGCGAAGCAAAAGTATTAGAAATTATCGAAGGAACCAACCAAATTCAACAAATACTCATATCACAACATGCTTTGAGAAAATTTTTCCGCAAAGACTCTATCGTTGCATAGAAATAAGAGAACAGCGCGGATACTGAGAGATTCATGTACCGTTCTGTAAGAGGCTATGGGGAAGGTTCCCATGGCCTACTCACCATAAACTTCACTGTAAAATACAAGGCACTTGGTAATTACGCTATAGGGATTATTAATTTTAATATTTCGCTACTTACTGACTATAATTAAAGGTTAAATATGGGAAATAATTTTACTGGGCTTGAGGTTGCCATCATTGGAATGGCAGGTCAGTTTCCTGGTGCTGACAATATTCGTGACTATTGGGAAATGCTCCGAGATGGAAAAGAGGGTGTTAGCAGATTCACTAATGAAATACTAAAAAACAATGGCGTATCAGAAGAATATTATTTAAATAAAAATTACATTCCAGCTAAGGGCGTCATTAATAAGCCATTTCATTTTGCCGCAGATTATTTCGGTATAAATCATTCTGACGCCAAGAAAACAGATCCACAAATCCGTTTAATGATAGAGAGCTGTTGGCAAGCGCTAAAGCACGCAAATATTGATACTGAGACTTACCCCGGGCAAATTGGCGTGTATGCTGGAGCAAGTAGTCAGTGGTCATGGTTTAAAGCATTAAACACGGAATTTAATTCCTCAGCAGAGCAGTTTCACGTTGCAACGCTAAATGATCTTTCTTTTTGTACTCGGATTTCCTATCTGCTTAATTTACGTGGACCGTCTATAACGATCCAAACGGCGTGTTCTACCTCTTTAGTTGCGGTACATACAGCATGCCAGGCACTTCAAGCGGGTGAATGTGATGTTGCATTAGCTGGTGGTGTCAGCATAACCCATCCCCATAAAAGTGGTTATTTGTACCAAGAGGGCATGATTAATAGCCCGGATGGTAAAACAAGAGTATTCGATGCCAATGCATGCGGCACCGTCTTCAGCAATGGTGTGGGTGTTGTCGTGCTTAAAAGGCTGAGTGATGCCATTGAAGATAACGACAAAATTTACGCCGTTATTAAAGGCAGTGCTGTCAACAACGATGGTAGTGATAAAATAAGCTTTACTGCACCGAGCGTTTTAGGGCAACAAAATGTTATTCGATCCGCACTCGATTTTGCTGAGATTACGCCTGATCAAATAAGTTATATCGAAGCACACGGCACGGGAACTTTACTTGGCGATCCCATTGAAATTTCCGCACTTAACGCGGTCTTTAAAGATATCCAATCTTGTGCTATCGGCTCTGTAAAATCGAATGTGGGTCACTGTGATGCGGCGGCAGGGATTTTATCACTGATAAAATCAGCGCTTTGCGTTTACTTTAAAACCTTGGTGCCTTCGATTCATTTTGAAAAGGCGAATCCAAAATTAGAACTGGAAAACACGCCATTTTATGTCAACACAGAGACTAAACCTTGGCACAGCAGTGATAACGAGCTGATATGCGCCGGTGTCAGTGCATTTGGCGTCGGAGGAACCAATGCGCACGTTGTTTTGCAAGAGTTTCCAATGCGCACTGAAACGGTTTCGGTCGAGGATTTAGCATACGAAGAACTCCCCAATA
This sequence comes from Xenorhabdus aichiensis, assembly GCF_028598775.1. Taxonomy (NCBI): domain Bacteria; kingdom Pseudomonadati; phylum Pseudomonadota; class Gammaproteobacteria; order Enterobacterales; family Morganellaceae; genus Xenorhabdus; species Xenorhabdus aichiensis. Next base: position 72,230 of record NZ_JAQRFO010000016.1, on the reverse strand, counting down.
GAATTGAGTTTAAACCTGCAATAGCCGCTGAAACCACAGACGTTTTACATTCAGAAGTAGAAAGTGACAGTGTGTTGGTTGAAAATGAAATTGATATTGAAGATTTACCGCAGAATTTATTAAATATTTTTCAGGAATATTTCTCCAATCAAAATATCTCACAAACTGATAACTTTTTCGATATTGGCGCAAGTTCATTAGATATTATCCAATTACACGAAAAAATTAATAACACTTATTCGGTAGATTTATCTATCAGCGATTTTTATCGTTACACCAATTGCCAGAAGATGACTGAAAAATTACTCGGTATGATCGGTAATAAGTCGGAAAGGCAGCTAAAAAAATCGAAAGTGACTAAAAAGCGCAAGGTACTGAATAACAAAAACAGGACTTATCAAGATTATCCAGAGCATGCCATCGCGGTAGTCGGTATGAGTGGGCGCTTTCCGGGAAGTAAAAATATACAAGAATATTGGAATAACCTGCTACAGGGTAAAGAAGGTATTTCCTTTTTTACTGACGATGAATTGATTGATGCCGGAATCTCTGCTCACACGTTAAAGGCGAAAAACTATATTAAGGCAAAGGGAATTGTTGCAGATTCACTGAGTTTTGATCCGACAGCGTTCGGCTATACTGCCCGTGAGTCACAATATATGGATCCTCAGTTTCGCTTGCTCCATGAAGTGACATGGCAAGTGCTGGATGATGCCGGATACGGAAACCCAAAATATCGCCCGGTTACCGGCCTGTTTGCCTCTTCAGGTTCAAATCATGCATGGTTAGATTTACTAAAAGAAGAGATACAGGACACCACCGAGCAATTTGGCGTTGCACTATTAAATGATCGCGAATTCCTCACCACGAGAATCGCCTATAAGTTAAATCTCACGGGGCCGGCTGTCACGGTTCAAAGTGCTTGTTCGAGTTCGGCACTTGCCATCACTCTTGCCTGTCAAAGTTTACAGATAAATCAATGTGATTTAGCCTTGGCTGGCGGTGTTTCTGTCGTGACACCGATAAAAAGTGGTTATACCTATGCTAAGGGCATGGTGAATAGTGCAGACGGCCATTGCCGACCCTTCACCCAAGATGCCAGTGGAACCGTTTTCAGCGATGGTATCGGCATGGTCGCGTTAAAAAGGCTGGATGATGCAATTAGAGATAATGATCATATCTATGGCGTCATTGCGGGTTATGGCGTCAATAATGATGGCCATGAAAAAGCTGGATTCACAGCACCTAACGCAGACGGCCAGGCGGCCTGTGTTAAACAATCACTAAAAATGGCAGCAATTCAGGCGAGTGACGTTGAATACCTGGAGGCACACGGTACAGCAACACGGGTTGGCGATGAAGTTGAGCTGGAAGGCATCAAAGACGCCTTAGGTGTCACGGAAATCAATGCCAGAGATTGTTTTATCGGCAGCGTGAAATCCAATATTGGTCATACGAATACGGCATCGGGTGTCGCGAGTTTTATTAAAACACTGCTCGCGTTGAAACATCAAAAGATACCGCCATTGTGTCATAGCACCGAAAACAAACATGCGTCTCTCGAAAACACGCGCTTTCGCTTAATCGATGTTGCCAGCGATTGGGTAAGCAATGGCCGTGTCAGAACAGCGGGCGTTAGCTCGTTTGGTATCGGTGGAACAAATGTTCACATCACGGTGCAGTCAATTGAAGAGCAACCCGCCAGCAGTCAGTGTCAAGCTGAACTGATTACATTGTCGAGTAAGAGCCGCGAAGGTTTGGTTAAGACCATGGCGAGACTAGGCGACTTCTTAGACGAAGAGCAGCACTCGTATTCTCTGAGTGATATTGCCTACACACTTCAGGTTGGCAGAGGTGACTATGACTACCGAACTTCACTTGTCGTAGAGGATGTCGAAGCCCTAAAAGATGCGCTGCATAGCCTCAAAGATTCGAACACATTCCCGGAAGCGCTGCCAGATCAAACATCGGGTATCGTATTCATGTTCCCCGGTCAAGGTTCTCAATATGTCAATATGGCAAAAGATTTATACCAAGAGCTAGAGATCTTTAAGACCCTCCTTGATGAATGTCACGAACGACTGAGCAGTCAATTTAGTATCGATCTCATTGGGTTACTTTATGCTGGGGACAGTGAAGAGGATTCTGAAAAACTCCAGAATACGCAGATTACCCAACCCGTTATTTTCGCCATTTCCTATTCATTAGCCAAGACTCTTGAATTATTGGGGATCGAAGCTAAGGCAATGATTGGCCACAGCATCGGTGAATATGTGGCGGCGACAATGGCCGGCGTCATGACATTAGATGAGGCGCTTAAGCTTGTTGCTACCCGCGGCATTATCATGCAGGAATGTGAGCCTGGCGTGATGCTAAGTGTTGCTGCGGGTAGAGATGATATTGAACCGTTTTTGACGGATAAAGTGGCGTTAGCGACCGTGAATTCACCGAGTTCCTGTGTCATAGCAGGTTCACAAGCTGATATTGAGAAGGTGCAACAGCGTTTAGTTGACAAAAACTTCCGTACTCGACTTTTGAAGACGTCCCATGCATTCCATACCCCAATGATGAAGCCTGGGGTGAAAAAATTCAAAGCCGCTTTGGCTGAGGTCAATTGGCAGAAACCGACTAAAGCCTATATCTCTAACGTAACGGGCCAGTGGATTACGCCAAGCCAGGCAAACTCAGTGGATTATTGGGTTGAACACTTGTGTCAGGTCGTCGAGTTTCACGCAGGCATCATGACCTGTCTGGAAAAGCCGGGGCTCAATGTATTTTTAGAAGTCGGCCCGGGAAGAACGTTATCAACGTTTGTCAAACAGATTGCGGCAAGCGATGCCAATATCTCGACATTCAATGTGATGCGACATCCTTTGGAAGCGGAAAATGATAGAAATTATTTGCTGAAATTGGTTGGGCAACTTTGGATGAGAGGCAGTTCCGTTAATTGGCCATTACTCTATCAAAACACCCATCCGAAACGGATCAGCTTACCCGGATATCAATTCGTTGGTGAAAGCATGGCGATGGGTGCCTCCGTTTTAGCTGCAAAGGGTAGTGAAAAAGCGTCAGAAACGAAAATCCAAAAGAATCAAATCTCGGAGTGGCTATATACGGAAGCATGGGAAGATATTTCCTTGCCGGATGAAGCGACCCGGTCGGATATCAGAGTCGCATTGTGTTTTGTTCCCGATAAAACGTGGTGTCAACCGCTGTGCAAGAGTCTGAAACTAGACGAAAAATCAATAAAATTTGTGCTACCCGCCGATGCTTATACATCTGCTGAGAATGTCATCACGCTTGTTCCGGGAGATAAGAGACATTTCGGCAAACTGATTGATGAATTGAAGCAAAACGCACTTTTGCCTGATTCAATTATATTTGCCTGGCCTCTGTCTGGACAGAGTGATCTAGAAACATCGTGGTTTTCTGTTATCACACTCATACAATCTTGGACAACGTCAGGAAGTATGACGGATTTCCGCTTATTGCTGGCAAACACGAGACAACCTGAACATACTATGCTCAATGGGCTTGTTAAGGTCATCACGCAAGAAGTCAGCAAATGCCACCCTCGGCTAGTCCAAATCTCTCCTTTAGAATCCATTGAAAAACAATGTGAAATACTCACTGAAGAGCTGTTAGCGACTGATGAGCGTTTTATTGTCAATAGAACGCAAACGGGTCGCTCGACGCTGGCATATCACAAACTGAAAGCCGGTTTATTAAAAGAGAACACGCTGCTCAAAAATGAAGGCGTGTATCTGATCACCGGTGGACTGGGTGATTTAGGTTTACTGTTTGCGGAATATCTGATTAAGGAATACGGTGCGAAGGTTATATTATCTGGTCGACGGGCACTTCCGGGTAAACATGAATGGAAGCACTTAGTCTCTATCGATCATCCAGAAGCGGAAATTCTGCAACGCCTTGATGAACTCTCAGAGCTAGGTAAAGGGGAGGTGGCCTACTATTCTTCAAATGTGAGTGATAAGCATGAAATGCAGGTTTTATTAGAGGCGATTGAAGAACAGTATGGTTGTTTGCACGGCATTATCTGTGCAGCCGGGGTGACCCGTGGCAACTCTTTCCAAGGGATCAACAAACTAACGCTAGAAGATTGCACCCCTCAGATTGAGACTAAAGTTGAGGCTTATAAGATTTTAGCTGAACTGACAGAAAACAAACCCTTAGATTTTTGTCTACTCTGCTCCTCAATTGCCTCAGTACTCGGAGGATTGAGCTTCTCAGCCTATAGCTCGGTCAGTTCGTTTGCCGACACTTTTGCAAAGCAACAAAATAGTCAGGGCAAGCCTTGGATCAGCGTCAACTGGGACGGGTGGGTGTTCGAACGCAATGACTCAGGAGATCCAATCGGTTCATCTCTTGACCAGCTTTTAATCGAGCCTGATGAAGGTCTGAAAATCCTGGAGTGTGCTTTACAGTCTCCTCTGAGAGGCCAGCTTATTATTTCTACAGGGGATTTAGATAAACGATTTGAGCAATGGGTTGGCGGGCATTTAAAACCGTTCAAACTCAATGAATTTAATCATTCTCAAAGAGCCGTCGTCTCAAAAGAGCAAATAGTCGGTACCATCGTCTCTGTTTGGCAGGACTTTTTAAAGGTCACAAATATTAGCCGTGACGATAACTTCTTTGAGCTGGGTGCAAACTCCCTGGATATGGTTCAGGTCAACAAGCGACTGACAGATGCTCTGGATATGGATTTTTCAGTTGTCGATATGTTTAGCTATCCGACCTCTGAATTGCTTGCTGACTTTATCGTGAACCAGTATGGGATCACCCATGATACTGGCGAGCAGGCAGAACATTCAGACACCTTAAATCAGCACCGAGACGAGTCAGCACAACTTGACCAGTCCAGTACCCCGATTGACAGACAAATTGCTATCGTAGGTTTAGCCGGCACTTTTCCGGGTGCAGAGAACATTCATGAGTTTTGGGAGAATCTGACGTTTGGCAAGGAGTCAGTCACCACTTTCAGTAAGGAAGAATTAAGTGAGGAAGGGATTGATTCAGGCTTGCTGGAAAATCCTAACTATATCCGTGCTAAAGGTGTCTTCCCAAATGCAGGTGAATTTGATGCTGAATTCTTTGGCTATACCCCTTATGAAGCCCGCCAGATGGACCCACAAGTCAGAGCTTTACATACTTGTTGCTGGCAAGCATTGCAGGATGCCAGGATAGCAACGAAAGACAACCGCGCAAAAATTGGACTGTATGCCTCAGCATCAGGAAATTTGCAATGGTTGGCACAAGCGATGGCTACAGCGGAAGGGAGTGCGGGTCAATACAGCGCGATGACCGTCGCGGACAAAGATTATATGTCAACCATCGTGTCATATAAACTGAATCTCACTGGGCCCAGCATGGTGCTTTCAACGGCATGCTCATCCTCGCTGGTGGCGGTCAATGAAGCGGTTAAGTCATTGCGCGCAGGTGAATGCGATATTGCGTTAGCTGGCGGTGTTTCTATCACTTTGCCAATCAAGGCAGGGTATGTCTTTGAAGAGGGCATGATTCATTCAAAAGATGGAAAATGTCGCGCCTTTGATATTCAGGCCAGTGGCACGGTATTTGGTGATGGCGTCGGTATCGTAGTCCTGAAACCTTTAAAACAGGCGTTAGCCGACAACGACAACATTTACGCCACGATAATCGGAACGGCGATTAATAACGATGGCGGAATGAAAGTGGGTTATACCGCACCGAGCACCAAGGGGCAGGTCGAAGTCATTCAATCCGCACTACGTGACGCGAATGTTATGGCAGAAAGCATTAATTTTGTCGAAGCACATGGTACGGGAACAACGTTAGGTGATCCCATCGAGTTTAACGCCCTGAAACAGGCTTTTTCGACAGACAAAAAGAACTATTGCAGAATCGGCAGTGTGAAGTCGAACATTGGGCACCTCAATTCCGCGGCGGGGATCGCAGGCCTGATTAAAGCCACATTGGCCGTCAAAAACAGAATTTTACCCCCTACGCTACATTATGCCCGGCCTAATAAAGAAATTGATGTCGCAAACAGCCCGTTTATCGTCAACAATCAATATACTGAACTCAACGCCACGAGAAACCCGATCCGGGCAGGTGTTAGCTCCTTTGGGATTGGCGGCACGAATGTTCACGTTGTGCTTGAAGAAGCCCAAATCAACAAAGATAAGTCATTCAATAAAAAGGTCGATAACCGACTGCCCATCGTGCTATCGGCTCCCGATGACAAATCCTTGCAATGTTACAAGCAACAACTAAAAACTTTTGTCGAGAACAACCAACAGCAAATGAGTGTGAGTGATATCGCTTACAGTCTGATGCAAAGAGAGCCTATGGCATCTCAGTTTGTGGCTTCTGTATGTGACTATGACGCATTGATCAAGGCGTTATCTTCAAGCGAGAAAGATAACGTTAAGGTGAAACTCGGTACGACGAAAAGAAAAGTCGTATTTTTGTTCCCGGGACAAGGGGCACAATACGTCACGATGGGGCATGAGCTATACCACAGCAATGGGTTGTTCAAGGAATGGTGCGATAAAGGATTTACCCTTGCTGATAAATACTGCTCAATCGATTTGAAATCTCTGTTTCATAGCCGGGATGAAGATCGCAACCTGTACAATACCGAGTTTGCTCAACCATTACTCTTTATTATCGAGTATGCGCTGGCACAGGTACTCAAATCCTACGGTGTTACACCGGACGCAATGATAGGCCATAGCCTGGGTGAATACGTTGCAGCCGCTCTGGCAGAAGTGTTCTCTTTCGAAGACGCCATCAAAATGATCTGTGCGCGTGGCAAACTCATGCAATCCACAGACGATGCGGTCATGCTTTCTGTCATGTCTTCTTCAGAGAGTGTTAAAGAAATACTGACAGGCAGCCTTGAAATTGCTCTGGATAACAGCAGTGATCTCTGTGTCGTCGCGGGTTCTGATAGTGATATATCGAGTTTTGAAAGCGATTGTGAAGCGAAGTCGATCAAGACAAAACGCCTGAGAGTCAATAAAGCCTTCCATACCCGCTATATGGAACCTGTCTTAGGCGATTATGCCGGCATTATCAGAGAAATAGCCTTTAACAAACCGCAAATTGCTTTCATTTCAAACGTGACGGGCAAATGGGCAGAGGCAGACAACGTGGTCGAATATGACTATTGGGTGAACCATATTCGCCAGCCTGTCCGCTTCAGGGAATCGATTACTGAAGTGCTAAAAGAAGGCAATTGTTTGTTTATCGAGGTTGGCCCTGGGCATGGACTTTCTACCTTGGCTGAAAACCACTCAGACTATCATGCTAATCATATCTGCATTTCCTGTTTCGATCGCAAAAATGAAGAAATCAACAAACACAGTGAACTGGTACAAAAATTAGGGAAAATGGCTCTGCTTAAAATTGATGTAAACTGGCATGCCGAAATGGCAGATTTGCAACCCAGTTTAGTTCATCTCCCGCCAACCCCCCTACGGGGCACAAAATATCCGACGGATATTAAAAGGTTACAGGCGCTATTCTCAGGTAATAAAAATCTTGGATATCAAGCCGATAAGCCCGAAGAGCAGGTTAGCCAGTCTAAAGCAGGCGGCAACCAACATCCAAAGGCAAAGCGTAGCGTGATTGATGAGTTAAGTGCGATTTGGAAACTTATCCTTGGGGTAGACACCATTAAAGAGGATGATGATTTTATTTCTATCGGCGGCTCGTCACTTTCAGCGGTACAAGTGATTGCTAAGGCAAAATCTGTCAACCTGCCGATCAACATGAGCATGTTGCTATCGGGGCAAACGCTGGCTCAGATCAGTGCATCGTTACAGAGTGACGATGAAACGACGCATAAGGGCTGGCAGTTCAATGAACATTTTTCGCCTGAAATGTACCCTGGCTCTGCCAGTTGCCTCTATTCGGCTGTCCGGGAAAAGCTGAAACATGAACATGGCCTGACCTCTGATGATGCCATCATGCAGGTTGTAGACGGAAGCCCGCTGCTCGGTATCGCGATACAACAGTTCGAAAATGAAACTAAAATCGTTAGCAAGCCTGTCAACTACGGCACCCTGTTAGGTTGGCCTTCGCTGCAAGGATGCTATTCCTTCTCTTACGATAAACAGTTTTTCGACGATTTTGAGGCGTATCGCCACTATTGCGAAAGTGAGCTAGCGCTGGGTCGTTTAGTGATTGTAACTGGTAGCGATTATTACTTACCCTTTTCACCGTCATATGGCTTACCGGAATCAGAATACATCAAGAGACCTTTGTTCGAGAATATTGAATTGGGTGACGATGACATTATCCCGCATGCTTTCGTGCTCGTTGGAAAGACACCGTCTGGATATCAGATATACGATGGCAGTTTTCAATATTTTGGTGAAATCACGGAGCAGGAATTTGAAAAAACCGTCATAGGGTTTAAAGGGCTCGACTTCATGCAGTCACATGAAGTTTATAACAAGTCTCGATCCTTCATGGTCATTACAGTGACCTGTGATGGAAAATTCCATAAAGATAATGATCTGGAAGAACAGACTTTAAATCGACTGGTAACTGATTTCCAAACAGAGCAGGTAATAGAAGGTGATGAAAGTCACTTATCTTACTACGTAGGATTAACGGCGTTAGATAAGCTCATTGAAAACCCCGGGCTGATAGCAAGTAGCTCGAATTTTGACTTAGAAGAGATTTTTTCTCGTTGGTATCAGCAGATGCTTTTATTGAGAAAATTTTTAAAAATTTCTAAGCCAGAAGTTTCAACTGAATGTGATCATGCATTTTCTATAATCAGCGAAAAATTGGAAAAATTGGTTGCCTGTTGCAAAAACAGCAGTGACGATAAAACGATAATAGACAGTCTATTATTAGTTAAATCTAATCTCAGCGACGTTATCAAAAACCTATCTTAATTAAATCACCCCATGCTAAGAACGGTCATATACCTGACCGTTCTTAGCATCTTTCAATTCGAGTTAAAACTCCACAAATATTATTTATGAATAATTTGTATACCAATACCAAAATTTAAACTGGGCTTGATTGATAACCAAGAGTGTAAAAAGGAATTGTCATTGAAAAATAACAACGAAATGGTAAATAAATCCATCTTTACCGTTTACATGAAATTATCCTTCCCGATCATATTCGGTATGTCAATTCAAGGGCTTTATGGTCTTTTTGATGCGATTTTTATTACGCGTTATATCGGCACATATGCAATGGCAGGATTCTCGATATTCTTTCCCGTCTTACTCATTATCAGCGCAATAGGCGTGATGTTTGGTACAGGTACAGCCGTCCTTGTTTCACGCCATTTAGGTGCCAATAATAATGGCGATGCTAATCAAGTCGCGATAATCAGCCTGATATCAGGGTTAGTAATATCTCTATTGTTAACTTTAGTCGGGCTGATAAATCTAGACAGTATTCTTTATGCATTAGGTGCAACCGAAGATGTTATCAGCTATGCATATGATTATGCTTATCCTCTGATACTCTGTATGCCAATTTTAATTATTACCATTATAGCGGGCGATCTACTCAGAGCCGAAGGAAAAACCAAACAAATGTTTGCGATAATGCTAACCGCATCAGTGGCAAACATTGTATTTGACGCATTATTTATCGTTGTATTTAAAATGGGAATAGGAGGCGCGGCAATAGCAACTATCGTTGCAAACCTCATCGCCTTAATATGGGCATGCCTACTATTTAGATCTCACCACACGGTGATCAACCTTTCATTGATTAGCTTTAATTTTAAAATAAATATAGTCATTTCAGTATTGATCTTGGGTATACCTACATTAATCAGCAATCTCTCTTATGGCGCAATCATATTTTTAGTGAATTTTCTTATTAAAGAAAGTGGCTTAGGTAATGCGGAAAGCTTACTCAGTGCATATGGTATTATATTTAGAATACTCAGCTTTTTAATACTACCATTAATTGCAATGATGGCAGCATTACAGACTTTATCAAGTTATAATTTTGGTGCCGGAAAGTACTTGAGATCTTTAAGTGCTTTGAAAGTTGCTTGCCTAATATCCTGTATATATTCGATTATTTTAACTCTCTCAATGTTTTTATCTTTCGACCTTGTGTTTAAAATTTTTACAGATGATCCTTCCTTGATCAAAGAAACAACAGACATTGCATCATCTATTTTCATTGGACTGGCATTTTTGGGGCTTACCCTAATCTTTATCGGCTTCTTTCAAAGCATCGGTGAAGTGAAATATGCCACATTTATCGTTCTCTCTAAGCTTTTTGTTCAGCTGGCCCTGCTTTGGTTTATATATAAAATGTTTGGTGTTGAAAATATGGCGTTATCTTTCGTTATAACAGATATTTCAGTATTTGTTCTATCCCTTATCTATCTAAGAAATAAAATAAATAAATGGCGGAGAAATACTGATATTTTTCTCGAAAATGAAAACAGAAACGTCGCATTATAATCGTATTGTCAATCTCGCTGAGAAGAGTATATATAAAATGAAATTTAAGTATCTATTTATATTTTTCAGTTTTATATTCATAAATATTTCCTATGCAGCAACTGAATCGACTGGGAATAGTGCCTTAGAAAAGCAGCTCGTTGAGTATATGAACGTTGGCAAGATCCCTGGTTTGTCAATAGTTATTTTAGACAGCAAAAAAGACGCAAAATTTATTTTCCTGGGCAAAGAAAGGATGAATGCTGATAAAAATATTGATGGAACAACTATGTTTGAATTAGCGTCAACCAGTAAGGCGTTTACTGGATTTATAGCAGCAAGGTTAATTGAGGAGGGAAAAATAAACGGTGAGACTAAGGTTTCATCAATTTTACCTGCTCTGTCATTCTACTATGATAGTAAACCGGTCGAAGTCACATTTTTGCAGTTATTACATCATACATCCGGTATTCCATTTTCAAGTATCGATTTTGTCTACGGCGGTCAAGATAATACGTCTCTGGCAGATATGCTCAATAAGATCGACAAGATTGAACTTCAGAATGTGCCTGGACATAGTCACTCCTACTCAACCATTAATTACGGCATCGCAGCCAGAATGATGGAAATCGTGACGCAAATGTCTTACCAACAGCTATTACAGACCTATGTTTTAGCGCCGTTCAACATGAACCAGACCTCTGTAGAGGCTTTTGTTGAAAACAAATCTACAGGCCATCAAATAAGTTACCTTGCACCCAGACCGTATAATGCGCCTTTTGTTGTAGCCAATGTTCCTGCCGGATATATTCAAACTAATGCGATAGATATGGAAAAGTGGCTGCGTTTTCTGAGTGGTGATGATTATCCAGCATTAGAGCGCGCTAAAAAACGGATGTTTACGCCAGATAAAGTGGTGGCGACAAACGAAGGGAATAACAGTCACTATGCCATGGGATGGTATGTTGATGGAGAGAAGATATTCCATACTGGCATGAACCCAAGCTTTTCTAGTTTTGTTGGTGTTCATGTGGGTTCCGGCGCCGCAGTTGCTGTCATGGCCAATGTAAATAGCAATGTGACTTTTGCTATTGGCGAGCAGATATTAGATCAAATTTCTTCAAATCAACAAATATTAAAATTAACTTCTCCCGATGACGTTAAGTTATTTGATTCATTTGATCGTGCTTTTTTAATCATAAGCCTGATTATTTTACCCTTTATTCTATTGATTGGTTTTAGCATTTATCGAAATATTTTTGTGAAAAAAAGAGAAAATTTTTCCAAGAAAAATCGTTTTACCCTATTTGCATTCATTATCTTTTGTATGCTTTGTACGCTACTGAGTCTCGTTTTCCCGATGGCAATATTAAATATTTCCTGGACAACGTTTGTTATTTGGATGCCAGGTAGCTTTTTATTGATGCATGTATTTTTAATTATCAGCTTACTGGCAAGTATATTTAATTGTTCAGTTGTACTCGTTCGCCGCATTCAGTTTGCTAAGGAACAATCCAGAAATAATAATTTAAAACGTTCAGACACAATCTAAAAAATCAATATGATCATATGATAAAAGCCAGGTGATATCTAAAATTTAAAAATCGGTCATTTTAAAAATAATACTTCATAAATTACATATGAAATTTTAAATTTAAACAAACAAATAGGTTATAAAAATGTCTTGCGGTAATAAATTATATAGTATGACAAGGGTTCAGCGAGGTATATGGGCTACAGAAGAAAAATACCAAGGAACGGGGATGTTCAATATTGGTGGCACCTGTAGCGTCGAAAAGAATCTGGATTTAGTTAAGTTACGCGATGCAATCATACAAGTTATTAGAGAAAACCAGTGCTTACATTTTGTTCTGAATAATGAAGTTCCCCCAAAGCTTGTGACTTCAGAACGAACCGAATTTATGATAGGAAAATTCGATTTTAGCGCGAATGACAAGCCTGATGATGCATTTGATCAGTGGCGTCATCAAGTATTGTCTGCCCAAATGAAAACGGATTCATCACTATATGACTTCTCCGTCTACAAGGTCACTGAAAGAAAATATGGGTTTTTGATTAAGTTGCATCATATTATTGCTGATGCGACAACCATGCAAAATATGATCACCCGAATTTGTGAATGCTATGAAAATAGCGTTAATAACAAAGAAGATGTAAAAATGGTCGAAGACGACCAACAGTATTTTCTGGACAGAGAAGAAAAGTACCTTTCAAGCCACTCTCATTCTAAAGATAGCGAATACTGGAAATCAGCACTTTCTAATCTGGAGGGTGGTACTCACTTTATTCTGGGAAATAAAAGTTTAGCCACCGCGGCCAAGAGGAAAGTCTATGATATTCCCAATCGAGTATCCGATCATGTGAAGGCGCTTGCCTCCCTATGCGGTTGTTCGGAAAGTTCAATATATCTTGCTACATTGTACCTGTTACTGGGAAGGTTTTCGGGGCAGGAAACGTTGACCGTTGGCATGCCTTTACATGGTAGAAAAAAGACTGACTCTCATCGAAACTCAATGACGGTATCTACAATAGCCATGCAATGTGAGGTCGATGAGGAGCAATCATTTGAGGATTTGTTACACCAAGTAAGTAAAAACACCCGAGAAGCTTACCGGCATCAGCGATTCGATTATTCAGATCTGCTTAAAACTGTCAGTAATAATAATGAAAGAAGCGAAGAGATTTTTGACGTAAGTTATAACTACTCAAATACAAAATATGAAATAACGCTGGAAAACTTACCTTTGATTGTTGAGGATATATTTCCCGGTGAACAGCAATATTCTATACAGTTTCTCGTTAAAGAGCTGTTTAATGAAAAGATCACAAAAATATATTGTGACTTCAAAACAAACGAATATTCTGAACAGCAAGTCGATTCTATCATCGACCAATTCATAGTAACCTGTGAACAGGTCTGCCAATTCCCGTCGCGTAAGCTGGTCGAATTTGATTTAGTGAATCAGGGTCAATTAAAAGAAATTGAATCGGCTAAATATAATGCTGCACGTACTCACCTGACTGTCATCGAGCTATTTAATCAAACGGCATGTATTAATCCAGAACGTGTCGCGGTAATAGAGGGTGACACTGAAGTTACTTATGCAGACTTGCAGTGTAAAGTGAATGCAATCAGTAATAAGCTTAAAGAATACGGCATTTCGACAGACTCTCGTGTCGCCGTATTATTACCCAAAAGTTCGCTTCAAATTGCAGCACTACTGGCCATTATGCATATTGGCGCGACTTATGTTCCGCTGGAACGGGATTTACCGGACGAAAGAATCGCGTACATACTCAATGATAGTCTGTGTAGTTTAGTTTTATGTCCGACAGAATGGGCATCATCTTTACCTGAGCATTTTCCTCATTATGACCTGACCTCACTACAGACGAGCTACGGGATTCACCCGGAAACGGTGCCCTGTGAATGCCAGAGTGAAACAGCGGCTTATTTGATATATACATCAGGTTCAACGGGCTTGCCGAAGGGCACCGTTATTCGTCAGGCTGAATTAGTTAATTATTGTCAGTGGGCGGCTAAGGCTTACTACCCTGAAACATCAGACGTCGCCGCTTATTACACCCCGCTGACGTTCGATCTGACGGTCACCTCTATCTTCCCACCATTGCTGGCCGGTGCAGCAATTAAAATCTATCGGGAAAGTACTAACTTTGTACTGAGTGATATTATTCATGATAACAAAGCGACAGTCATCAAATGTACGCCTTCGCATTTGCAGGCCATCAAGCATGAAAATATAGAGCAGTATTGTTCTGTGCGTCGGTTTGTTGTCGGCGGAGAAAGCTTAAAAGTGGAAGTGGCGAGCCACACTGATACGCAGTTTCATGGAAAAGTCGAAATATTAAATGAATATGGGCCTACCGAGACAGTGGTTGGTTGTATGATCCATAAATATAACCCCTGCCATGACAAGGCCATCTCTGTTCCAATTGGTATTCCGATAGACAATACTCAAATTTATATTTTAGACAAGCATGGCAGACATTGTGCGCCGTATATTAAGGGTGAGATTGTTATCGCGGGGAATGGCATATCGGCTGGATACTGGAATAAAGAAGAACTTACCAGAGAGAAATTCGTAACAGATAAGTTTCATCCTAGTCAACGGTCTTATTTATCAGGCGATCTAGCCTACCGAGATGCGACAGGAAACATCATCTATATCGGAAGAATAGATAAGCAGATAAAGATTAGAGGACATCGCATTGAGTTGGATGAAATAGAGAGTCGGTTGTTAAAGCACGAACTCGTCAAAGATGCTGTGGTTCTGGTCGATGAAATCGAAAGTGGCTCTGCGATATTGAAGGCTTTTATCGTAGCGGCTGATAAGAAAACGGCCAGCAAGCCTCTGCTTTCTGACTATTTATCATCCTACCTTCCTGCTTATATGGTTCCTCAATATTTCAAATTTATCGATGAAATACCCTTAACGTTTAATGGTAAAGTGAATACCGATATTTTATCTCAGATTAAATTTGAGGTTGAGGAAATTGATGATGAGATAGAGAACAGTGACATTGAAAACAGTGTACTCGATGAATTTAAGCATATTCTGCGTTGCGAAGAGCTAACCGTAAACAGTAATTTCTATCAATACGGCGGTGATTCGATTAAGGCTATTCAATTAGTCACGCTTTTACAAAGAAAAGGCTTAGTGGTAAAAGTGAAAGATATTTTTCAGTCACCGACACCAAGAGCATTATGCCGACTCATTAATGATAGAACCCCTGTATCTTGTGAAGAAGAAGACATTGAAGTTAATGAATTTGCTTTAACACCCATTATGAAATGGTTTGCTGGTTTAGGTTTAGATAGAAAAGATATCTACCATCAAATGTTAACTCTGAAAATATCCAGTCAACTGGATGATTCAGATCTTGAAAAAATCTTCAATAGACTCATCTTTTCTCATCCGATATTGAATACGTATTTTGATGAAAGTAGTCGTCAGTTATTGGTTAAAGACAACGGCAGCTTGGTAAAAATTAATGTGCTGGATGTGACTGGTTTCGAAGAGAAAGAGAGTATTGTACGAAATAGATTGAATGAAACAGAATGGCCTCAAACACCTTTATTTCAAGCGGTTCTGTTACGGAAAGAGGGCGAACAGGAGCTGATGGTTTTTGCCCATCATTTGGTTGTAGATGGTGTGTCATGGAGGATTTTACTTGATGATCTCAACCTATTAGCCAGCCAATGGGTTCAGGGAAAAACGCTCTCTCTGCCAAAACCAAACAACCGCTTTGCCAAGTGGGTTAATCTGGTTGAAGATCATTATCGTGATCTTGATGCTGATGAACAGTCTTACTGGCAAGCACAAAGCCGTTCGACAGCGCTTGCAGATATTGCTAAATACCCTTTAGAAAAGCCGGAAATAAAGTATTTTAATACCAATCTGACAACTAGGGATCAGGGGCAATTTTTGCAGTTATGTTCCTCAATGAAAATCAAGCCGAATGAATTATTCTTTGCAATTTTTACCTATGCGCTATTTAAACAGTTCGACAAAAATAATTTTGCGGTTGAATTAGAAGGTATTGGTCGAAGTTTACATTCCAGCGATCTCGATCTAAATAGAACGGTAGGCTGGTTTACCTCAATTTATCCTCTGGTTATTGATTGCAACAAAGATATTATCAGCCATATCAAGCAAGCTAAGGAAAGATTACGCGCAGTGAAGGATAATGGCATGGGATATCAATCTATTCGCTACAGCCCTACAGGAAGTCAATACGAATATGAACATAAGTTACCCAGATTTAATTATCTCGGGGACTTTGATCAAAGCGAGACAACCGATCTGATCCAAATAAAATCGATTCATCCCAATATCATCTCACATGAAGATAATCTATATACAGACCTGTTGGACTGTAATATCTACTGGGAAGGTTCTTGCAAAGTCAGCATGAGCTACCTGAATACGCATGTGAATGAAAGTGATATCACCAATATCACCAATACCCTGCGAGATGTGCTTGAATCTCTACTTAATCTGGAAGACCAATTATATCAGCGCGTATATACATTGACTGACTTCCCGACTATTTCATTATCATCCACAGAGCTTGAAGACTTAGTCTCTCAATTATCTATATAAAATTTGGTTATTAATTTATGACAGATTCATTTGATATTGCCATTGTTGGCATGGCTTGTAATTTTCCTGATGCAAAAACCCCCGAAGAGTTTTGGCAAAATCTGATTTCAGGCAAGGAAAGTATTAAAAAATTCACTCATGAAGAGTTAATAAAAAGCGGTTATAAAGAGGAGGAGATAAACGATCCCAACTTTGTAGGCGCTAAAGCGGTACTCGATGATTATAAGTCTTTCGATAACAATGTGTTTGGCTATCTTAAAGATGAAGTGGATAAGATGGATCCCCAGTGCCGGTTGCTGCACGAGTGCTGTTGGCACGCATTAGAGGATGCGGCCTATGCTCCGAGTCATAGCCGTGAAAGGATAGGGCTGTTTGCCGGTGCGGCATCTAACATTCCCTGGATTTCAAACTTACTTAAACAAAAGCTTACGCCTGCCGAAACGTTTGATATCGTAAACTGGAACCTGCCTGAATCAATCATTACCAGAACGGCCTACCGATTAGGCCTGAATGGCCCCGTAATGGCGATTCATACGGCATGTTCAACGTCGCTAGTTGCCATTCATACGGCATGTCAGTCTATTCTAAGTGGTGATTGTGATTTAGCGTTGGCAGGGGGGGTATCAATTACCCTGCCTCAAGAGTCTGGCTATCTGTATCAGCAGGGAATGGTTCGTTCTGCCGACGGTCATTGTCGTCCTTTTGACATCGATTCGAATGGTACGGTGGGGGGGAGCGGAGCCGGTATTCTCCTGCTAAAACCGTTAGACAGGGCTTTGGAAGACAATGATCACATACACGCGATCATAAAGGGTTCGGCAATCAATAATGATGGTCAACGCAAAGTCGGCTTCACCGCACCTAGTGTAGAAGGGCAAGCAGAAGTTATTTCGAGTGCTCAAATGCTGGCGGGAGTAGAAGCTGAAGACGTGAGCTACATTGAATGCCACGGAACAGCAACCGAAATTGGCGATCCGATTGAAGTTTCTGCCTTGTCTCGAGTGTTCCGAAATTCTGGCAATGTCTGCTGGTTGGGGGCAGTGAAAAGTAATATTGGCCATTTAGATGAGGCGGCGGGTGTTGCTGGCGTGATTAAGACGGTCATGTCATTGAAGCATAAGCAGCTAGCACCGACTCTTCACTATCACCAGCCAAACGATAAGCTTCACATAGAAGAAACGCCGTTTAAAGTCGTAGATAAACTCATGGACTGGTCTGTGCCGACTCACGAAAAGCGCATTGCCGGTGTGAGTTCTTTCGGGATTGGAGGGACTAACGCCCATATCGTGCTCGCTGAGGCTGATAAGCAAGAAGCGCTTCATGAAGATGAATACCCTAACGTCTTCTTGATATCCGCTGAGACACCTGCCGCGCTTAATCATAATCAACAAAATATCCTTACTGCGCTTCGATCCTCACAAAAACACAGATTGTGTGATATTGCCTATGTGCTACAAGAGGGGAGAACCCATCACCGTTACCGTAAGGCTTTTGTGGGTTCAAATATTCAAGAGATAGGTGAAGCACTGGAAAAGGTTACCGCGAACCCAACGAAAGCAAAAGATTCGGAACGTCATATTGTATTTATGTTGCCAGGACAAGGCGCACAATATACAAATATGGCGTTGTCATTGTATGAAAAACATGCGGCATTCCGCTCGCAAGTTGATCGCTGCTTGACGATAGCTTCAAGGTATCTTGGTGAGTCATTGAAAGAAAAATGGTTTCACAATGATAAGGTCAATTATCTCAGTGAAACGCAATATGCACAGCCGGCAATTTTCATTGTTGAATATGCACTGGCTAATTGCTTAATTGAAGCGGGTATCAAGCCCTCGGCCTTATTAGGTTATAGCTTTGGGGAGCTGGTTGCAGCCACAATTGCAGAAGTATTCACATTAGAAGATGCGCTAAAATTTGTCGTTAAACGGGGGCAGCTGATGCAGAGCCTGCCTACCGGTGCCATGCTGAGTATTCCGCTTCCGGCGTCAGAGGTATTAGCACTTTGCCCTGGCGGTATCGTTGTCGCTGTAGATAATAAAGATTCCTGCATTGTTTCATCCGATGAAAAATCAATTGAGGAATTTTCCCAGGTATTAAAGAAAAAACGTATCTTAACAACCCCGATCAAGTCTAAGCACGCAGCTCATTCTCCGGCTATGGCGGCGATAAATAAACAACTGTTGCGGGTACTTTCGGGTTTCACATTAGGTGAACCTAAAACCCCTATTATTTCATCAGTTACCGGTGAGGAACTGACTGCCGCCGAGTCAACATCAATCCAATATTGGGCTGACCAAGCAGAAAAAACAGTCTGTTTTATTCGCGGTCTGGAAAATATTCTCAATAATAAATCTTGTGTGTTTATTGAAGTCGGAGTGGGAAGAGATCTCGTTAATCTCGTCCGCCGATATGTCCCTCAAGACGCTTCACAGTCGATCATACAATTGCTGCCTGAGGATAATAAAGCGCAAACTCAGCCGTATTTATTCTGGTCTGGGTTAGGCAAAATATGGCAACAGGGAATTCAGATACAATGGCGAAAAGTTAGCGTAGCACAAGATTGCAGGCGTATATCATTACCGGGTTATGCTTTTGAAAAAAGTGTTTTCTGGCCCAAAAATGCCAATTTCTTGAGCTTATTTTCTGGCACTCAACACGTAGAGACAGATCAACTTTGTATTAAAAAGAATGACAATATGTCAGATTGGCTTTATCAAGCCGCTTGGCAGCAACATATTTTGCAACCTACAAAGCCGGTGGAATGCACAAAATCGGCGCTAATCTTCAAGCTTGGCTCTTCTAATGATCAAAGTACAACCTTTGAAAAAGCATTATTAAATCATTATCAAAAAGCGGTTCGAGTTAAGGTTGGCTCCGAATGTGAGCTAGCAATTGAATCATTAAGTACCCTTCGCTGTCTGAACTATGACGACTACAAAAATCTCTTTGAGCTGCTCAATAATAACGAAATCTCGATAGAAGAAATGGTCATCGATTGTATCAATGTTGACTTGTCTCTCAATGAGCAATTGGCTGCTGTACTCTATTTATTAAAATCACACCGCGCATTTTCCAATCACCCTGATTTAATGAATGTCACATTGCTGACTCAGAATGGCGTTGTGGTATGTAATGAACCGGACATTAATCCATTTGCTGCTGCGATGATGTCTATCAGCACGGTTATTCGACAAGAATTCCATGAGTTGTGCTGTAAGGTTATCGATGTCGGTGCGTTGAATGATTGCTCTGCTGACAAGTTGATCCGCGAAATAGCCGAGCGTGACAATAAAAATGTTGTTTACCGCAATAACCGAAGATGGGCTGAGGTGTTTTTACCTTACTCGCCGATCATGAATGATGAGACTTCTCGATTGAAAAAAGAGGGTGTGTATCTCCTGATTGGCGGACGAGGCTTTATCGGACACACTTTCGCGCAATATCTTGCCACTGAATATAATGCAAACCTCATCATTACCTCACGATCCCGGCAAAATATCGATGACAAATGGCAACAAGTGTCCAATGATGCCGCTAACTTAGAATTCGCTCAAGTCGATGCGAGTGATCGGGTCGCGATGGACGCATTTATTCAGGATACCACTGCCAAATATGGTCGCATTGATGGTGTATTTTACTTAGCGGGTTTGACCGGTGAGGCCTCTCTGAGATCAATCAATGAAACTGAGAGTGATTATATTGATAGTCATCTTACCTCTAAGCAAAAAGGAATAGAGGTTTTAGAGCAGGTATTGGAGCCCGTTAATTACGATTTTTGTTTAATCCTTTCTTCCCTGGCACCTATTTTAGGCGGCTTAGGCTTTTTTGCCTATGCAGCAGCCAGTTCTTATCTAGACGCTTTTGTATTACGGCACAATCGGCAAAATGACAAAAAATGGACATTGATTAATTGGGATGGCTGGGAGCTGGCTGAAAAAACAGAACTTAACGCGAAAATCGGTAGCAGCCTGTCACACCTTCTGGTGACTAAAGAAGAGGGGATCTCATTATTAGAAGAGGTGCTTAAGTACCAGGAAAAAGATGCGGTTGTTATTTCAACCGCAGATATCAATGCCCGAATTGCACAATGGTCAAATCCTTCTTTAAGTAAAAATGAGCAGGGGTCTGATGATAGCGGTTATTCAGCTAGACCTGATTTGGATTCTGAGTACGTCGCACCGAACAGTGAGATTGAGAAAAAACTCGTTTCAATTTGGCAAGAATTTTTAAGAATTGAATCGATAGGCATGAAGGACGATTTCTTTGATCTGGGTGGAAACTCTCTGAAGGCGATAACGCTATTATCAAGAATCCATAAAAGCTGTCAGATCGACGTGTCGTTAACGCATTTCTTTAAAAACCCGACGATTAAAGACATTGTTGCTTTAACCGATTCTCAATTTGGCAAATCGGAGTATCAGGCGATACTGCCGGCAGAAGAGCAAGAGAACTACCCCCTCTCACCAGGCCAGAGAAGACTCTATTTGCAACAAATATTGGATAAAAACTCGGTGGCCTATAATGAGACAGCCGCTTTTAGCATCTCAGGTAAATTAGACAAAGACAAATTCAACAAAACGTTACAGTCACTCGTTAAACGGCACGACTCATTGAGAACCTCATTTGTACTCATTAACGGAGAGCCAAGGCAGAAATGTCATCAAGATCTTGAGATCAATTTAGAACATATAAAGTTGAACTCATCAGGTTTGAGCAATGAGGAAATAAAAAGCAAGGTTCAAAGTCTCATTAAACCCTTTAACTTAAATGAACTTCCGTTAATGAGGCCGATCTTAATTGAGGTGAAAGAAGATCAATACATTTTCTTCTTAGATTTGCACCACATTATTTCTGATGGCCTTTCTCAGGATATTTTTGTAAGAGATTTTTTAGAGATATACCAAGATAAGCGCCTGAAACCTTTAGATGTTCAATATAAGGACTACACGGTTTGGCAACATAATATGGCGAATAGTTGTCGGATACAGAAACAGCAAGAATTCTGGATTTCAAATTTAAAGCAGGTATCAGAACTGCAATTACCGACTGATTATCCCAGAACTGACAGCCATAGCCATAAAGGTCAACGTATCTATTTCACCATTAACAAAAAATTGAGCGATAGACTGGATGAATTTGCCAATAGAGAAAATATAACGAGATTTATGCTGTTTATCTCATCATATGCTCTATTCCTTAAAGATATTTCAGGCCAAGATGCGTTTGCGGTTGGTACGCCTATATTGGGTCGTCCGCAAAGCGAGTTACAAGATATAATAGGTATGTTTGTAAACCTATTACCTATCACATTTAAACTTGACGACGATTTATCTTTTAAATGTTTTGTTAATAATGTGGCTGAAAATACCATTGCAGCATTTGAAAATTCAGATTTTCAATTTGAAGATATGGTCAAAGCGCTCAATATTAAGCCAAGGTTAAATAGAACCCCTATCTTTGATACCGTGTTTTCATATATGAATATTGGGATGGCGGACTTTACATTACCGGATGTTAAATTCAGTCGCTATGATATAAGCCAGGAAAGCTCACGATTTGACTTGGCGTTCTTTGTCAAAGAAACAGAAACAGGGTATGAGTTTAGTTTCGAATACAAAAGCGAGCTATTTAGAGATGAAAGTATTGAACGCTTCAAAGATAAATATATTGCACTGTTAGAAGGCATTGTCTCTAAACCCGATGACAGTATCAGGCTGTTATTAGGCAAAGGTGAACGGGATGAAAATAACAATTTGCAAACAGAAGAGTTGTTGGACTTTAATTTTTAATCTTATTTAGTTATCAATAAATATCGAACAGTGGCAGGTATAACTTGTCACTGATATCCTTCTAGACTGAATAATCGCTGAGCATCAATAAACAGTCAGATTTAACATCACTGTAATACAGAGTTTTTATGCCAAATCTAATTAAATTAAATAACCCTAAAAATGCAAAATTGAAATTATACCTTTTGCATCATGCTGGTGGCTCACACATGTTATATAGAGCATGGCAACGAGAATTACCAGACTGGATTGAATTTAACGCTTTAGAACTTCCTGGCAGAGGAATGAGTTTCGGGGAGCGTAGCTTGGAATCAATCGAAGACATGATTGAACTATTCCTTCCCAAGATCGAAACTGATAGGCCATTTGCATTTTTTGGCCATAGTATGGGCGCCTTGCTGGCTTATGAATTAACGCTCAGATTACAAGTGCAGTCTTTATACCCTATATGGCTTGGTCTTTCTGCTTATAAACCTCCGCATTTGAGAAATACGGAAACTGCCCGGCGCGGCACAATGACAGACCCTGAGCTTTTAGAATATTTAAAAACATTAGGGGATGTCAGTGAGTTAATCGCAAATGAGCAAGTACTGAAAATCATGCTTAATATCATTAGGAATGATTTCAAGGCCATTGAAAATTGGAAAATGAGTGAAGCTATCATCCACCCTGAAATATTAGTCAGCCTATATTCCGGCCAAGAGGACACCGCAGTCACACCTGAAATTATGAAAGATTGGGGTAGGTATATTTCAGGTCAAAGTCAGATAAACGCGTTTCAAGGAGGTCACTTTTATCTGCAAAAATACACATTGGATGTCATCAACAGCTTATCTCGTGATATCGCCAACATTATAGAGGTGCAACAATGAAATACGTCATTATCTGGACTTTAGTTTTTAACGAAAAATGGAATGCACTTAATCGTTCAGAACGTCAACAACTCCAGAACGAATCTCTGCCGGAAATACTCAGTAAATACAAAAATTCGATTAATATGCGAACCATAGACACCGAAGGATTCACGGCTGACTTTCAAGATTTTGCCATTATCGAAACGGAAAAACTGGATGACTATTACTGTATGTTACAGGACATGAGAAATACCAGAGTACTATCAGAGGGGTATTTGAAAATATCCAAAGTATTTATGGGCATAGAAAATGCTCATGAAATTTATGAATCCAATTAACTAAATTTAACGACATGATCGATTAGGTATGCCTGTGAATTACAACATTGTTGCCTTAAGCCCTTTGCAAGAAGGGATGCTATATCACTCTATTAAAGAAGAAAGCAAAAGTATTTACGTCACCAATTTCACCTTAGTCCTTAATGGCGATATTAATGATAAGCGATTAGAGAAAGCCTGGAATAAAGTGGTATCTGAGCATGATTCTCTACGTACGATATTAAGGTGGCGTGGTTTAAGCCAACCCGTACAAATTATATTTAAACATAAGTATAATCCATTATCAGTTATACATGTAAACCCAGATCTTGTTCATGATATCAATAGTTACAATGATAGAATTAAGTTTTGTGAGACTGAAATTGATTTAGAAACCAACCCAGTAAAGTTAACACTGCATAAACTAAGTGCGCATAAATCACTACTCCATCTACAGTATCATCATATATCTTTAGATGGCTGGAGCCTTGGGATCCTGATCAATCAACTTTGGAGTTATTATGATAACGAACACCTAAGTGATGAAGACTGTCACCTTAATTATGAACATTATATTCAACATTTGAATAAGGTGCGCGATTGTAAGGGTACCAAAGACTTCTGGGTTAACAAAATAGACGTTGACGCAGCAATAAGTCTGCCTTCAATCAATGACTCTGAAACGTATAGCATCAAGTGCCTGACTCACTCCCTGGATAAAATCCTTTTACAATCGGTTGATAAATTCTGCAAAAGTAATGAAGTTACGATAGCAACCGTATTTTATACGGCCTGGAGCCTGATCTTATCCAAATATAATGACTCTAACTCTGTTTGTTTTGGAACCACCGTGTCAGGAAGAGATAACTTGTTGGCCGGTATTGAAGATAGTATTGGGCTTTATATTCAAACGCCTCCACTCGTTATAGATAATCTGAATGGCTCTCTCAGTTTAAAAAATCTGGTAAAAAAACTGCATAATCAAATTCTCGAAAGAGATGGCTATACTGAGTATCCGATATCAGAAATACAACATGTTAACCAAGTCCGGCAAAATCTCTTCGATAGTATTGTCGTTATTGAAAATTATCCACTCGCCAAGCGATTAAGTGCGTTATCAACTCACGTGAGTGTCGAGTCATATGATATTTTTGAAACAACAAATTTTGACCTTACTTTGGAAATTAATTTACTTGATGATGCTCTATTAAAATTTAGCTTTAACAGTGCCAAATTTGATAAAGAGATAATGGATAAAGTTTTGATCCATTTCAGCAAGATCATTGGGGATATTGCTACACAACCCCATTTGACCTTAAGTGAATTGAATTTACTGGATGATAAAGAGTACAAGAATATTGTCTTTGATTTTAATGATAATGATATCGTTTTAGATAAACCTCTTCACTTGATAGATGCTTGGAATAAATC
The DNA here is from genome assembly GCF_028598775.1 of Xenorhabdus aichiensis. Classification (NCBI taxonomy): domain Bacteria; kingdom Pseudomonadati; phylum Pseudomonadota; class Gammaproteobacteria; order Enterobacterales; family Morganellaceae; genus Xenorhabdus; species Xenorhabdus aichiensis. The sequence continues at coordinate 47,248 of NZ_JAQRFO010000016.1, read as the reverse complement.
TGTAGAAAACTATAGTAATGAAGTCGCTATTCGTTCAGCTAATGACGTATTTACCTACAATGAACTCGATAGTGTAGTTAATAAAATTGCGCAAGGCTTAATTTCAAAAGGGATTAAGTCTAAAGATTTAGTCGCTGTTAAATGTAAGCCGAGTGCTCATACTATTGCTTTATTTATTGCCATTAATAAAATAGGTGCGGTATATGTTCCTTTGGACATATCAACCCCAGAAGAACGTGTCAGCAATATTATTACTCAAGGTGTTAAATGGTTAATTGAGGATACAGAACTCAGAAGTTTTGTTGCATTACCGACGGTAGAAGCAAAAATTCCGGAGCATGATCATCAAGAAAATGATTTGATGTACACCATATTTACTTCGGGTTCAACGGGTGAACCCAAGGGAGTCATGGTCGAGCATCAAACAGTGATGAACTATGTATACTGGGCGATAGAGAAATATCATTACGACAGTAAAAAAACAGTCTATCCTTTATTTACGAGTCTGGCATTTGATTTAACCGTGACCTCTATATGGTGTCCACTGATATCCGGCGGCACCATTGAAATTGTAGGGAAAAATTCACTGGAATCAATACAAGAGGTCAGTAAGCTGGCGGCTACGACGCATATTAAACTCACTCCCTCTCAACTCAATCTACTGAGTCAAACAACCGATTTCCGCCATAGCAATTTATCAACCTTCATAGTCGGTGGTGAGCAACTTGAAACCTCATTGTGCCGTCAGGTAGAAAATTCGTTAGTTAACCCATCTGGTATTTTTAACGAGTATGGCCCGACAGAGGCAACGGTTGGGTGCATGTATTATCAATATGATCCGCAGGCAGACAAGAAAAAGTTGTCAGTACCGATCGGCCGCCCGATTAGTAACGCGCGTATCTATGTGTTAGATCGGTTCTTACAGCCACAACCTGAGGGAGTACCCGGCGAACTTTATATCGGGGGGAAAATACTGGCACGTGGATATCTCAATAAGGATGAGCTAACCTCAGAGCGCTTTATTTCAAACCCGTTTATCCCTCATGAAAGAATGTATAAAACGGGAGATTTAGCGGTTATCAGAGCCGGAGGGATTATCGAGTATATTGGTCGCAATGATAATCAAGTTAAAGTAAGAGGCTATAGAATAGAACTAGATGAAATAGCCTCTGTCATTAGGTCGTATAAAGATTGTCATAATGCGGCAGTACTGGTGAAAGATATTCATGGCGAGAGTCAGATTGTGGCATATTATGTTGCTGACGTTAATATTCCTGAAAGCGACTTAAGAGCCTATATTAACGCCAGATTACCCGATTACATGACGCCAAACATTTTTATTAAACTGGATCGTATAGTATTAACTAGCAATGGTAAGATTGACCAACGCACCTTACCCGAAGTGACCCCAGAAAGACAGAGTAAATTTGTCTTTAATGACAAATCAGAACACAAACAAAAAGTTATTGAAGTTTTCGAGAATGTTTTAGCTGTATCTGATATAGATCAAAACCAGAGTTTCTTCGAGCTAGGGGCAAACTCAATTAAAATCCTTCGTATAGCCAATATATTAAATGAATTTTTGCCACGAAAAATTAAAATTGTAGATTTTTTTACTTATACCAATATAAATAAGCTAGTATCATATATTGAGCATAATACATCGGATGATAGTGTAATAAATATTAAGTCCGCGAATGAAACAGTTTCTAGACGCGCAAAATTAGCTAACCGTAGAAAGACTCTTATAGAGAAAGCGAGTTTAGAGCACTGACATGTTAATATTTAAAAAATGATATAGATTCTACTACATGAAAAATGTGTTAAAGTACACGATAATTTATTGTCAAAGTCATATTTAACAGGAGAAGAAAATGAGTAATAAATATTCTGGTGATATAAAATTGAGACCGATTGAGATTGACAGTGATGTACAAGCAGTAGTCGATGTTTGGTTCAATACTTCGATTGAGTGCCATGAATTTGTCTCAAAAGACTTTTGGTATTCATGTAAAAAAGATATGAAAGAAATTTATATTCCAAATTCCGAGACGGTTGTCGCGACGATAAACAAGGAAATCGTCGGTTTTATTAGTCTTCTGGATAATATTCTGGCCTCAATTTTTGTACTTCCTGAGTATCAAAACCGAGGGATCGGGTTGCAATTATTAAATCATGCATTTGAAGTCCGTAATTCTTTAACGCTTAATGTCTATGAAAAGAATACCAAAGCCAGGCAGTTTTATGAAAGTCAGGGCTTCGAAGAAAAAGAGCAGGGTATCGATGAACATACCGGTGAGCCTGAAATCACGATGGTATGGAGCCGCTCATAGGTTCCCGCTGAATTTTTCAGATGATAAAATAATTAACACTGAAATAATTTAAACATTAAAATTTAATTAATTTGGTATATGTTTCGGAAAATTATTTCCACATATACCATTACAAATTTAATCTTATTTAACAGCCAATCAAGCGCAAAATAAATAGAAATAGTCGTTCTAATACGATATTAAATACTATTTTTCTATAAACGTGTTTGCTAAAAATTAAATAGAAATAATATAGCAGAGTGTCATTATGATTAATGAAGTAGAAGAGCTAAACAAAATTCAAAAAAAGGAACATTTCTGGAGGGGGTTTATCAATAACTGTAAACACCCGGAGTTTTCTAACTACTTTACTAAAAGTAACGATAATTCAGGTGTAGATAAGATTTACCTTTCAAGTGAAATATCTAAAAACTTGTTATCGATAGCCAACGGTTCTGATAAAAGATTAAGTGCATTACTCATATCTTTAATCGGATTTATCCAATCGACAATGCTTCGTACTAATGAATCGGTCATTTTAACCACGAGCTATCATTGCGAGGACGAAAGCGCTGGCATGTTGTGTGTTCCAGTAAAGCTTATCTACGAGCAAACATTGATAGATTTAATAAAATCGACATCAAAAAGCATACAGGATGTTTTACCGTACGGGGTTAACTCTTTTACCTCTATTTTTGAAGGAGCTGTTCAGTTCACGTCAGCAGTGATACTCAAAAACTGTCAGGGTGTTAATAAAGAAATAGAGGACTTTTCCTGTTCACAGCTTATTTTTGAGCATGATGGAGAAAATATTTTTTGTGAGATTCATTCACCCTATGATGCCAACTATTATCACGAAATTATAAAGATGGTTGAGTTGTTGATTCGGCAGATACGATCTGAAAACCCGCTTTCTTCACTCAAACTATCAGAACCCTCTCACATAGACGTTGATAAAACAGCACCTGAAATAGAAAGCGGTTCTACGATCCCCGCTTTGTTTATGAAAAGAGTCAAGATGCATCCCACACGGATTGCTGTAACGGATGCGCACGCTTCTTTCAGCTATGCAGAGTTAGATGAACTGAGTAATCTTTTTGCATTTGAAATGTTAAAACAAGGCGTTGCAAAAAATGATACCGTCGGTATACATATGAAACGCTCATGTTCGGCCATTATCGTCATGCTGGCTGTTTTGAAAATTGGCGCCAAGTATTGCCCATTTGATGTAAATTGGCCGATCAAACGGAAGATCTATGTTAAAGATACGGCCGCCATTAAATATCTGGTTGTCTCTCATGACACGGCTTGCGAGCTCAGTGATTGCAGTAGCATTATTTACGGATCGGCTGACAGCACCACCAATACAAACCTAGACGCTAAATTTAACGACGCAGAGGCCGGTGATTCTGCTTACGTGATCTTCACTTCTGGCTCAACAGGCAATCCTAAGGGAGTGGAAGTTTCCCACGGAGCCGTCATCAACCTGGTGCAAGGGCTATACGAACGCGTCTATAAAAATTATCCAGGCTCTCTGAATGTATCGATGATCTCGGCATTGAGCTTTGACGCATCAGTACAACAGCTTTATCCATCGCTGTTACTGGGACATACCCTGCATATCGTGCCTGATGACATGAGGAGAGATGGGCGTAAGGTCGTTGAGTTCTGGAATAAAAATAATATTCACATTGCTGATTGTACGCCAACCCATCTCAGAATGATCCATACACAATTTAACGAGCAGGCCATTTGCTGTTCTGTGAATCACCTTATGATAGGTGGTGAATTACTGGAAAAACATAACTGGTATAACTTTGCAAAATGCTGGCAATCTGTTCCTAACGCATCTAATGCGTATGGCCCTACCGAGTGTTGTGTACAATCCACTTCGTTTGAATTTAATGACAGCCGTCAAATTCATACAACCACCATTCCCATTGGCTTTCCGATGCCAGGTGAAAAAGTCGTTTTGATTGATGATTTCTTGAGAATATTACCTGAGGGCGCTATTGGGGAAATTGCTATTGCAGGACAGGGTCTCGCTAAAGGTTATATAAATAACCCAGAATTAACCGCTCAGAAGTTTGTCTTGATTGACGGAGAAAGGTATTACAGAACAGGTGACCTGGCTCAATATGTTGGAGACGTGGGTTTAGTCTATCTCGGTCGTTTAGACAACCAAGTAAAAATTAACGGTTATCGTATTGAATTAGGTGAAATAGAAATAGCTATTCAACAAGTGATGACTGAACTCAGTAGCACAAATCAATTTGATGCAAAGCCAATCTGCGATGTCTTTGTAACCGTTAACTCTCAAGACTCAGACAATAAATTCTTAGTGGCTTACCTATATAGCAATATTGAATTTAGTAGTGATGATATTAAATCAGCCCTTGCTGAACGGCTGCCAGATTATATGGTTCCGGCCTATTTTATTCAGCTTGACGAGTTCCCGCAAAATAGCAGCGGTAAAATTGATATCGCCAGATTACCCGACCCCAGTAACTTTATCGTCAACAAGAGAGTAATTCCTTGCAGTAATGAAACAGAAGAGAAAATACTAGGGTTGTGGTCTGAAATATTAAATACAAAAAAAGAAAATATAAGCTCATGTGACAATTTCTTTGACTTGGGCGGTTCTTCGTTTAAGTTAGTTCAACTTAGTCTAAGTTTAGGTGAACGCTTTAATAAAGAAATTGAAGTTGTTGATTTATTCCAATGCACAACCATAAAACAGCAGGCAGAATTAATCGATAACAACGGAGAAAATGACAATATTGTCATTTCGGAAGATCACTCCGTTGAACAATTTGATGAAGCTTTAAAAATGTTTGGTAATTAACTTCTTTAAACATTTATTAAAAATAGAAATTTAACAACTTCGTCAACCGTTTATCAGCTTAGTATGGTTTAGGCATATAAACGGTTGTTATAGACCCAATGGATTTCAAGGTGTATCGCGGCGGCAAGGGAACGAATCCCCGGGAACATAGATAACTATGTGACTGGGGTGAGTGAGCGTAGCCAACAGAGAGACAACTTGAAAGACGAAGGGTATAGCATTAATAGAGATTAACAAATCATGAGTCAACGAGAAAATCTGAATAATAAGTCACATCAGGATCTGACAGGCCTTGAAATAGCCATTGTTGGTGTTTCATGCCGGTTTCCAAATAGCCCAACGATTGAAAGCTTTTGGAAAAACTGTCTCGAGGGCAATGATTGTACCACCCGGTTTTCCGACGAGATTCTTGCAAAAAATGGGGTTCCCAAGCAGGATTATTCCAGCAATAACTATGTCAATGCCAAGGGCGTGATCGACAAACCTATGGCATTCGACGCGGATTTTTTTAATTACAACAAACGAGAAGCCGAGTTTCTTGAGCCTCAGATACGTAAATTGCACGAATGTGGCTTTGAAGCATTAGGTTCTGCCGGCTTGGTTCCTGCGGTTTACGCCGGTAAAGTGGGTTGTTATTTAACGGCGAGTGCACAGTTGCAATGGCAGATGGCCGCTTATGAGGAATGCGAACAAGATGGTGCAAGTCTGTTTTCGGCATTTAATTTAGTTGAGAAAGATTTTGCGGCAACGCGTTTAGCCTACAAGTTAGGCTTAACCGGGCCAGCGGTTTCATTACAAACTGCGTGTTCTTCTTCATTAACCGCCATACATATGGCGGCCCGCGCCTTGTTACTCGGTGAATGTCAAATGGCTTTGGTTGCGGCTGCGGCACTGGTAACACCAAATCAACAGGGGTATTTATATCAGGATGGTATGATCACGTCGCCAGAAGGCGTTTGCCGGCCATTTGATGAAAAGGCCAACGGCACCGTGGGCGGGGAGGGGATTGGTGCGGTTGTTCTGCAACCGTTGAAACAGGCTCTTGCAGATAAGCGTCCCATACTGGCTTTGATTAAGGGTACTGCGATAAACAATGATGGCGCGAGAAAAGTCGGTTATACCGCCCCGAGTATTGAAGGGCAGGCCGATGTCATTAGCAGTGCAATTAAAATGTCTAAAATTGATCCTGAGTCGATTTCATATATTGAGGCGCATGGCACGGCAACTAAGTTAGGTGATCCGATTGAAATTTCAGCGTTAAAGAAGGCATTTCCTGGCTGTCCAGCGAAAAGCATTGCGATAGGTTCAGTAAAATCTATTGTCGGGCATTTAGATAGCGCAGCGGGTATGGCAGGTTTAATAAAAACAGCTTTAATGTTGAAAAATAAAATGTTGTGTGCAAATCAGTATTTTACCAACCCTAATCCTCAGATAAAGCTTGAGTCATCCCCCTTTTATATCAATCAAAATAGCCAGAAATGGGTGAGTCAATCAATTAGAAGAGCGGGCGTGAGTTCTTTTGGTATTGGGGGGACTAATGCCCATATCGTGCTGGAAGAATCATTATTTCAGCCTTCAGGATCGGAATCAACGGAACGTCTGACGCTCTTACCTCTATCGGCAAAAAATGAATCAAGCTTGGCGATGATGGAAAAAGCGCTGCTTGATAGGCTGGCAGATAAAAAAGACACATTGTCTGATATCGCTTATACCCTGCAAAATGGGAGAGAGTACTTTAGCCACAGGTCAGTATTAATTTGTTCAGAAAGTCAGGGATCCTACTGTGAATCTGACTTTATCCGCGGAAAAGTGGAATACACCGGCAAGAAAATCATTTTCTTATATCCGGGGCAGGGTACACAATATCAGGGTATGGCTTATGGTCTGTATCAGCATGAAAAAACATTTAAAGATAGCATCCATCAGTGCCTGCATTTGTTACCAGAAGACCAACAAAAAGAGTTAACTGACTTTTTTATCGGCGCTTCGGAACAAAATGACGCCTCTTCCGAAATCACTCAGCTCGCGATATTTGTTGTTGAGTATGCAACAACAAGGCTGCTTGAGAGTAAAGGTTTTAAACCTTATGCCTTACTCGGACATAGTTTGGGTGAGTATGTCGCAGCAACCGTATCTGGCGTATTTTCATTAGATGATGCTCTGCATTTGGTCAGCCAGAGAGCAAGGTTAATGCAAAGAATGTCACCGGGAACGATGCTCAGCGTGCCATTGGGAATAGAAAAACTGCAAGATTACTTAGATGACACACTTGAAGTCGCAGCAATCAATGGAAGAGAATCTGTCGTGGTATCAGGTGCACCCGCGGATATTGAAAGATTGGAGTCACTGCTGCAAAACGTGGGGATTATTTGCCGAAGATTAAAGACATCGCATGCTTTCCATTCCAGAACGATTGATGAGATCCAAACGGAATACGCTGAGACATTAAGTACAATCAACTTCAGTAAACCCTACATCCCCGTCCTTTCGAACTTAACCGGGACTTGGCATAGTGAAGAAGAGATTATGCAGCCTGATTACTGGCTGTCGCATCAACGGCAGAAGGTGGATTTCTTAGGATGCTTAGAAACACTGTCTGAGTCTAATGATCTCATTTTTATTGAGGTCGGCCCTGGAAACACCTTATCCAGTTTCACCCAAAAATACTTTCAAACTAAAAACGAAAATAAACCTCTTGTTGTTAACGCACTTAGGCACCCTAAGTTGCCAGAGGATGACCAAGAATATTTTTACGGTCAACTGGCAAAAATAGGCTGCGCCAGCAATGAAATATATTGGCAAAATATCAATCAGCAAAAAGGCAATCTTATTCATTTGCCTGTATATCAATTCTCACAGACAGAATACAGTAAGATAAGAGACAGGCTTATTTCAGGCCCGAATAAAAAACGTCATTCTGTCGATCCTGACCAAAGTTCTACCTATCTGCCGAGCTGGCAACGTGAAGTTAATTTTCAAACGGAAGAGGTTAAGCAAAGCCAACGCGTTTTCTTACTTTGTCCTCGAACGGCCGAACCTAATCGTTGTACATTAGCTAAAGTATTATGGCCTGATAGCGAAGTGTTTTTTATTGATGAATTAGATAAATTAGCCTCACTCAAGATGACGACTGAATGCACTTTCGTGCTTATTCCAGAGCAAAGAGAATTCAGCACCGATCCTATTGAACATTATTTGCAATGGGTGGATAGCCTTAGAACTCTATTATCTTCGATACCTTTGCAATCCATGCGATTTATTCTCTTTACACCCGAAATTGAAAATGTATTGGGATATGAACAAGCTCTACCCGCCATTTCATTATTAAAAGGCTTGGTATGGTCTATTCCTCTTGAATACCAAAAACATCAAGCGATGCAGATAGATTTCGCTATGCAGGATTTGGCTGACAATAACAAATTGAAGGCACTAATACGGACAATTGCAAGTTCGGATAAATACCGTCAGGCTGCAATACGGCACGGTCAGTTGTGGATACCGGAATTTAAACCATTACCAGTCCATCAATTAGTTCATGTTAATAAATGCCATGAATTAAATGTGGGTGGCTTAGTATTCATTAGCGGCGGGTTAGGTGGAATAGGTTTAAAGATGGCAGAATCTTTGGCCGACCAATATAAAGCACGTCTGGTTTTAGCCTCTCGCTCTGAATTTCCTGGCAGATCTGAGTGGGAAGTCATTAAAAATGACCCAACCAAAGTGGAAATGGCTGGCAAGATCGCGAGCATTGAGAGGGTAGAACAACTTGGGGGTGAAGTTCACATCCATCAAGTTGATGTTTCCTGTAAAACAGCCCTTCATGCGCTGCTCACCGCTATTGAGAGCGAATTAGGGACGTTTAGCATGGTGATTCATTCCGCAGGTTCTGATGCCGGAGCATTAATCATGCAACCCGATCTCGCTCTTCACCGCGAGATAATGGCTGCGAAAGTCACAGGTGCAGACAATCTCATCTCTTATTTTAGAGATAAGGATCTCCGTTCTATGCTGTTTTGCTCTTCTTTACTGTCATATCACGGAGCGTCAGGACAATCGGCTTATGTGGCGGCGAATGCCTATCTAGATGCGCTTACAGATAATCAGGAATCTCCTTTTAGAATCCATTCAATCGCTTGGGATCGATGGTTAGAAGTTGGGATGGCCGCTAAGAATATTCAAGATAGCAACGAAACTGTGGGTTTGACCAATCAAGAGGGTCAGGCGCTATTTCTTCAGGCAATAGCTTATTACCCTGAAAGAATGGCGGTGTCCGTGTTGCCTATAAACAAGCGATTGCAGGAAAGCGAACGTTCAAAAGTACGGATTAAAAGCGGCCCCGCAGAGAAGGTAATTTCAGAGGCTAAGACATCAGTAAAACAAACAATCTTAGAGGTATTGAAACATCAATTGGGTTTATCCGAAATTGATGAGCGTGCCAGATTCTTCGATTTAGGGGCGACATCACTCGATATAGTTCAAATCAATGAAAGACTAAAGCAAAAATTAAATGCCGATATTCCGATTGCTATGATGTTTACCTACAGCTCGGTGATTAAACTTGAAGGGGCATTGCGGCCTGTACTCAACAAAGAGGACTATTTATCGGAAGATAAAATAGACGACCTGCAATCTGGGGGAAGAAATCTGGCTAAAAATCGGATGAATAAACGACTTAAAAGACAGGTTCCATTGAAGAACGAATAAATTCAGTTGCTGTTCCTAATTGTTCGTTGCCTTGAAGTAGGCATCCTCGCCCTTTAACCGTAGTGATAAGCCCGTCAGAATGGCGGGCACGCTTCCACGTTGTAAGCCGCACACAGGCCATACTTGCGATTAAAAGCCGGCGTAACACTGCACTGGTATTGCGTTGCAACTATGGCTCCACATCATGACCCGCCCCTCTTCTCTGCTGTTTGGTCAGTTGAATCAAATGGGGGAGATACTCTCTCGCATCACCCTAATCACCCAGAACAACTTTCCTACAGAAAAGGTGACATAAGACTACTATTTGTTAATGGTAAGTTAAAATATATGTATAAAAATGGATAACAGATTGTGGCATGTTATTAAGCATCATCGGCAGTGCCGATGAAATGTATTCAAGGCAGTCAATGTCGCGGTTTTTGATCTTTATTCAGGTATTCAAATTATTTATACGGAATCTGTGAAAAGGATAGAGTCGTTGATTAAACCCATTTTATTTGGGCAATAGCGTCAATAACCCATATTCCTTTTTACCGTTTTAGCCTGCTCCTGCTTTCAGGAAACGATCCCCGCGATGGCGTTAACCCGTCAACGTTAACACAGGTTACGACCTGTACTTAGCCAGAAAATATTAGATAAAACTCCGCGGTATTGTCCGTGGTCAACCGTTTTTCCTGTGAAAAAACCGGTCGCTGGCGGCTGCCTTGTACATGGCTCATCAATGATATTTTTGCAAACTAACAATGGATGGTAACTGAGATGAATAAGCGATACAGAATATTCCAGCAGACTCCGGTTGCTGGGTGTTTGCCGGTCAAAACCCAGCCACGTGTCCTTTGCCGCGCCGTGGCCTGCTGTCTGGCTGCCGTCAGCGCCAGTGCATTTGCGGGGAGTTATAATGATCCTGGTCAGTTAAATAATCCTGCCAGCTGGCGCACCAGTGAATTCCGTGCTGACTGGGGGCTTGGCGCTATTCATGCTGAGGAGGCTTATGCCCGCGGCTACACCGGTAAGGGGATCAAACTAGGAATATTCGATCAGCCGGTTTATGCCAAGCACCCTGAATTTATGAGCCCGGATAAGGTGATCACCCTTGTCACCTCGGGGATCCGTGAATATACCGATCCCTATATTAAAGTGAAAAAAGGGGATAAATTTGATTACGATGGCACACCGACCATAGGTTCATCCGGTAAGCTGGGGGCGCACGGCACTCACGTTGGCGGTACCGCGGCCGGTATCCGGGATGGCGAGAAGATGCATGGTGTGGCCTATAATGCACAAATCATCAGTGCCGACAATGGCGATCCTGGCCCTGAAGACGGTATCGTTTTAGGTAACGATGGCGGCGTGTATCAGGCCGGCTGGAATGCGTTGATCGGGAGTGGCGCCCGTATTATTAACAACAGTTGGGCGATTGGTATTGCCAAAGAGTTTACAGTGGGAGGGTATGACCCAGCCTATCCGCACTTTACTGTAGCAGACGCCCAGAAGCAGTTTGATGAAATTAAATTGATTCTGGGGACAAAACCGGGTGGTGCGTATCAGGGCGCAATTGATGCCGCACGTGGAGGGATTGTGACGATTTTTGCTGCCGGTAACGATAGCAATCTGAATAACCCGGATGCCATGTCTGGTCTGGCTTGGTTTGTCCCGGAGATCGCACCGAACTGGCTGACGGTTGCCAGCTTGCAGCAGGATCTTAAGAGCACTAACAGCGTACCTTATTCCATCAGTTATTTTTCCTCTCGATGCGGCTATACCGCCAGTTTATGTGTCAGCGCGCCCGGCAGTCAGATTTACAGCGCAATTATCAGTGGAACTGGCATGGATAATCTGACGACAGGCTACGCTAACTACAACGGGACTTCTATGGCCGCTCCTCATGCTGCCGGTAGTATTGCCGTGTTGATGGAACGTTTCCCGTACATGACGGGTACTCAGATCGCATCCGTGCTTCGTACCACCGCCACCGACATGGGTGAACCGGGTATCGATGCGCTTTACGGCTGGGGAATGATTAATCTCGGCAAAGCGATACACGGCCCCGGTATGTTCTATACCGCAGAAGACATTCCACAGGCTTTCCGTATCCCTGATCCTGACGGTGTGGCCTATGGCAGTAGCCAGTTTATTGCGGATATTTCCGGTATTGGGACTGTACTCGATAAAGGCAAACCGACCGAGCGTATCTGCGATAGCCAGCAGTGTGCGCAGGATACGTGGAGCAATGATATCAGTGGTCACGGTGGGCTCACCAAGCAGGGGAGCGGAGCGCTTATTCTTACCGGTCAGAACACCTATTCAGGGCCAACGTTGGTCAGACAGGGGCTATTAGGTATCAGCGGTGAACTGACTTCCTCAGTCTCAGTACTGGAGAGCGGCGTTCTCGGTGGTAATGGCACTATCGGCGCACTCAGTGTGCAACGCGGTGGTACGGTTGCACCGGGTAACTCTATCGGCACTCTCAACGTGTCCCGCGACGTTGCTTTTGAACCCGGTTCTCATTACGCCGTTGAAATCGCTGCTGACGGACGCAGTGATCATATTCAGGCGGCTGGCAGTGCACAGCTTCGCGGCGGTGACGTTTCCGTTTCCCTCGAAAACAGCGCTAATCTTCTTTCCCGCGATGAGGTACGCAGTTTAATTGGTCAACAGTACCGTATCCTCAGCGCAAAACAGGGCATCAACGGCCGTTTTGATCAGGTCGCACCGAACTACTCCTTTCTTGATACCAGCCTGTCGTATCAGCCTGCTGAGGTCACGCTCCATGTCGGGCGTAATAATACCGCTTTTGCGGATGTGGCTAAAACGCCAAACGAGCGCGCTGTGGCCGCTGCGGCGGATACGCTCAGTGTTGGTAATCCGGTTTACGAGAGTATCCTGAGCTTTACTTCTGCGGATCAAGCTCGTCAGGCCTTCAGCCGGCTTGATGGGCAGGTCCATGCTGATATTGCCTCCTCGCTGGTCAATGACAGCCGTTATCTGCGTGATACTCTGAATACTCGTCTAAGCCAGACCGAAGGCCGTGCTTCATCGTCCGATATCCGCGAAGATGATAACGGTGCATGGGCGCGTCTGCTCGGTGCATGGAATCACGCCTCGGGTACGAATAACAGTACGGGTTATCAGGCTTCCACTTACGGCGTACTGCTCGGATTTGATGCGCCTACTGATGCTTACAGCCGCCTGGGTATCGCGACCGGCTACACCCGTACCTCCCTTGATGGTGGCTACGACTCCAATGCTGACAGCAATAACTATCACCTCGCCCTCTATGGTGACCGTCAGTTCGGTGATCTGGCACTGCGTGCCGGCGGTGGATACACTTGGCACCGCATTGACACCCATCGTTCCGTCAGCTACGGCAGCCAGTTTGATAGCCAGAATGCTAAATACAGTGGCCGCACGGCACAGTTGTTCGCAGAAGCTGCGTACAATCTGCCCACCGGATCGGTTAACTTTGAGCCATTCGTGAATCTCGCCTATGTCGGCTTCCGTAATGATGGCATTAACGAGAATGGTGCGGCAGCGGCGCTCCACGGTGATAAACAGCACTCCGAGGCCAAGCTCTCCACGCTGGGGCTGCGTGCGAACCACAGTTGGCAGGCAATGGGAGGAACTTCGGTTGCTCTACAGGGTGAATTAGGCTGGCAGCATCAGTATGGTGATCGTGAACGGGCTACCAGCCTGGCGTTTCGCGGCAGTGACACCAGTTTTGTGACCCGCAGTGTTCCGGTCTCTCGCGATGGCATGGTGCTGAAGGCTAACGCGGAGATGACAGCCAGTGATAACGTGTCATTGACTCTGGGTTACAGCGGATTGCTATCCAGTAGCCATCAGGATAACAGCGTTCACGCAGGCTTTAACTGGCGGTTCTGATGATGAGTGGGACAAGTTATGGGAAGACTGTGTCGATATTGATATTGTGGCCGCATCAATAGCCTGTCTGCAACTGCTCCTACTGGGATGGAACAGTCAATTAGGTTCAGTAATTTTATCTAAAGCGTTTCATATGAAACGCTTTTTTATTTGTTATTCCCGTAGGGCTTATTGTGAATGACTCAACGGTTATGGGATACGTGCCAGTTAGGGTGATGTTGGTGCCTGTTACATTCTGTAAATAATGTATTATTCTGGATGTTAAGAGAAAACTTTCTGAGTCATCTGTTTTTTGATATGAGTATAAAAAGTGTTCTTTGATTAGACTCTAATAAAATGTTAGAAGATATACAGATATTGGATTTTGATGAATCAAGTAGCTTAAATGTGCTATTTATTCAGGTTATAATAGATTTTTTAACTGCTTTTTCTCACCACTGATGTTTTATGTTGTAGATATTGCCGACATGTTGGGGATTACCCTCAGTCAGGATGAAGATATTAAAGAAATAACATTTATCAAAATATTCATTTAATGTATTAAAAATAAATTTTTTTATTTTTATTTTTATTTTGTGGGTAATTTTTTATTAATTTCATTAAATAAAGATCTTATTTATTACATAATTTTTTTATTATGCTTTAGCGTCGTGCATTAAGTGGTTTTGACAAATTCAATATCGGGTGCACCGATAAGTGTATGCAATTCAGAACACTTTTGGGCACACAACAGCAATGACTGATTTGCACTATAGGCATGACGAAACCTGTTATTCATAATAAATCTCAATTCAGGAGTTCGTATGAATCAACCCACCAGCCCCCTGATTTCCCGCACCGAAGCGATCTACAACCTGCCCGGTAAATTAACTAGCCTTGGTTATACTTCAGTATTTGATGTGGTACGCATACCGCGTGAGCGTTTTATTCGTCAACATCGTGCCGCTCTAGGGCGCAGCGCTGAAAAAATGTATGACTTGGCGGTGGGCTATGCTCATCAGGTGCGACACCACTTTCGCTACAATCCTCTTAGCCGGGCTGTTCAGGTTAGCTTGAGAAGTCCGTTCTCTGTGTCAGGTCCGGATTACTCCAATCAGTTTCTTGATGCAAACACTGGTTGGAAAGATAAAGCACCTAGTGGGTCACCAGAAGCCAACGATGCGCCGGTAGCTTATCTGACTCATATTTATCAATTGGCCCTTGAACAGGAAAAGAGTGGTGCTAGCGCCATTATGAATACGCTGGCGGAGCGCCGACCTGATATCGGGACTTTGTTGATTAATGATAAAGCAATCAATGAGGTGATACCGCAATTACAATTGGTCAATGAAATTCTGTCCAAAGCCATTCAGAAGAAACTGAGTTTGACTGATCTGGAAGCGGTAAACGCCAAACTTTCCACTACCCGTTACCCGAATAATTTGCCATATCATTATGGTCATCAGCAGATTCAGACAGCTCAGTCGGTATTGGGTACCACGTTGCAAGATATCACTTTGCCACAGACGCTGGATCTGCCGCAAAACTTCTGGGCAACAGCAGCAGGAAAATTGAGTAATGCGACTGCCGGTGCTTTGACTCGACTGCAAATCATGGCGAGTCAGCTTTCGCCAGAGCAGCAGAAAATCATTACGGAAACTGTCGGTAAGGATTTCTATCAACTAAATTATGGTGACAGTTCGCTTACCGTGAACAGTTTCAGTGACATGACCGTATTGACTGGCCGAACGAATCTGATTGTTCCTCAGGTAGAACAGATGTTGTGTTCAACCGTCGGAGATTCTACGGTTATCAAGTCTGGTAATGTGAGTGCTGGTGACATGATAGCGATACCATTTGCCTACGGCGCCCGCTTTATTCATGCTGGCAAGCCGGAGACTATTACCCTGAGTCGCAGTGGAGAAGAGGCTTATTTTGCCTTGACGGTCAACAATCTGACAAATGACAAATTGGACCGTATCAATCGTATGGTGCGTCTGCAAAAATGGTTGAATCTGCCCTATGAGGATATTGACCTGTTGGTGACTTCTGCTATGGATGCAGAAACAGTAAATACTGAGCTGTTGATGAATGACAATACGCTGCGTATGTTAGGGGTGTTCAAACATTATCAGGCGAAGTACGGTGTTACCGCCAAACAATTTGCTGGCTGGCTGCGCGTGGTGGCCCCGTTTGCCATTACACCAGCACCACCATTCTTAGATCAGGTGTTTAACTCCGTCGGCACCTTTGATACACCGTTTGTGATAGATAATCAGGATTTTGTCTATACATTGACCACCGGGGGCGATGGGGCGTGTGTTAAGCATATCAGCACGGCACTGGGCCTTAATCATCGTCAGTTCCTGTTATTGGCGGATAATATTACCCGTCAGCAGGGGAATGTCACGCTAAGTACTCTCAACTGTAATCTGTTTGTGGTATCGGCGTTTTACCGCTTGGCTAATCTGGCGCGCACATTGGGGATAAATCCAGAGGCTTTCTGTGCGTTGGCTGACCGATTAGATGCAGGCACAGGCATCGTCTGGCAGCAACTGGCAGGAAAACCGACAATCACAGCACCGAAAAAAGATTCTCCGCTGGCGGCGGATATCCTTAGCCTGTTACAAGCGTTGAGTATGCTGGCACAGTGGGGGGGGCAGCATGATTTGCCATTTAGTACTCAGCAATTGTTATTGTCAGATGAAAGGTCAGTGGCACTGCCTGAAGCGGGTAGTTATGGCACGATTTCTGATCCAGGTCAGATGGAACGTGTTTCCATTGGCTGGAAAGATCTGACCTATGACGCTAAGTCCGGTGAGTTGACTCTGACGCAGCAAATTGCATTTCGCGGAGGGAGTAAAAAGAGTGGGATTTCAGAGTTCCATTATCCTCTGTCATCAGGCTTAAGCTTAAATGGTAAAATGAGTTGGACGGGGGATGCACCAAAGGGTGTTACGCTCAATGATAATCATTATGGTACCTCTTCAGATACTCCTTTCAGTTGGCCGGATACTTGGCTATATCTCAGCACGACTAACACCTACATTCTGAATATTCCGCTTAAAGGGACTTTTAAAGATCTATCGGTGCTGAATACTTTGATCTCAAAAATCAAAATTCATACTTATGATCATACTACGATCCTTACTTTCTCCCAAGGTGCTATCCTGGTTAATAACTTTGTCTCTATCGCTCAAGGCACTGACGATCAATTGAATTTTATCCGTCAGGTGTGGCAGAACTTGGGCAGTACATTTGTGGATGCAACATTGTTATCCCGTAGTGGTGCACCATTAGTTGATACCAACGGTCATGCCATTGACTGGTTTGCTCTGCTCTCGGCAGGTAATAGCCCGCTTATCGATAAGGTTGGCCTGGTGACTGATGCTAGCACACAAAGTGCCATAGCAACGGTGGTCAATATACAAAGCTTATCTGATGAAGATAAGAGGCAGGCAGTCACTACTCTGACGAATACGTTAAATCAAGCGCAGAAAACTCAGCAAGGCGTGGCTGTCAGTCTGTTGGCGCAAACTCTGAACGTGAGTCAGTCACTGCCTGCGTTGTTGTTGCGTTGGTGTGGAAAAAATATCTATCAGTGGTTGAGTGCGACTTGGGCATTGAAGGAGACCGTTGAGACCGCAGCTGATATTCCCGCTGACTATTTGGGCCTATTGCGTGAAGTGGTACGCCGTTCCTTGTTAACCCAACAATTCACGTTGAGTCCAGCGATGGTGCAAACCTTGCTGGACTATCCCTTCTGGTTTGGCGCTTCCGCAGAAACAGTGACCGATATCAATTTGTGGATGCTCTATACCTTAAGCCGTTACAGCGATCTACTGTTCCAAGTGGGTAAAGCCGGTGGTGGGTTGGAAGATGATGTGTTGGCCTACTTACGCACAGCTAATGCTGCTGCATCGTTGAGTCAGGCTGATGCTGCACAAACGTTAGCAACTCTGTTGGGTTGGGAGGCTAATGAGTTGCAAGCCGCTTGGTCAGTATTAGGTGGAATTGCTAAAACCACTCCGCAACTGGATACGCTTCTGCGTCTGCAACAGGTACAGAACCAGACGGGCCTTGGTGTTACACAGCAACAGCAAGGCTATCTCCTGAGTCGTGGCAGTGATTATACCCTTTGGCAAAGCATCGGTCAGGCGCTGGTAGCTGGTGTATCCCATGTCAAGGGTAGTAACTGAGCATGGCAGAAGCTCACTACCTGAGTGGGTTTGATTTTTCCGGATGGCCCAATCGGGCTGTTTCTAAACCGCCACTTAAGTAAGGCAGATAATGATGTTATCGACAATGGAAAAACAACTGAATGAATCCCAGCGTGATGCGCTGGTGACCGGCTATATGAATTTTGTGGCACCTACCCTGAAAGGTGTCAATGGCCAGCCAGTGACGGTGGAAGACTTGTACGAATACTTGCTGATTGACCCGGAAGTGGCTGATGAGGTTGAGACGAGTCGGGTAGCACAAGCGATTGCCAGTATACAACAATATATGACCCGTCTGGTCAATGGCTCTGAACCGGGGCGTCAGGCGATAGAGCCTTCTACCGCTAACGAATGGCGTGACAATGATAACCAATATGCTATTTGGGCAGCCGGTGCAGAAGTACAAAATTACGCTGAAAACTACATTTCCCCCATCACCCGGCAGGAAAAAAGCCATTATTTCTCAGAGCTGGAGACGACGTTAAATCAGAACCAACTCGATCCTGACCGGGTGCAGGATGCTGCCTTGGCATACCTCAATGAGTTTGAAGCGGTGAGTAATCTGTATGTACTGAGTGGTTATATTAATCAGGATAAATTTGACCAGGCCATCTATTACTTTATCGGTCGCACTACCACTAAACCGTATCGGTACTACTGGCGTCAGATGGACTTGAGTAAAAACCGTCAGGACCATGCGGGAAACCCGGTAACGCCGAATTGTTGGAATGACTGGCAGGAAATCACCTTGCCCCTGTCGGGTGATACGGTACTGGAGCATACAGTACGTCCGGTGTTTTATAACGATCGGTTGTATGTGGCTTGGGTTGAGCGTGATCCGGCGGTACAGAAGGACACTGCCGGCAAAAATATCGGTAATACGCATGCCTACAGTATAAAGTTTGGTTATAAACGTTACGATGATACCTGGACGGCACCCAATACCACCACGTTGATGACGCAGCAAGCAGGGGAAAGCTCAGAAACTCTGCGTTCTAGTCTGCTGGTTGATGAATCGAGTATTACACTGCAGCAGGTCAACCTGCTAGCAACCACCGATTTTAGTATTGACCCGACGGACAAAACGGATAGCAATCCGTATGGTCGCCTGATGTTAGGGGTATTCGTGCGCAATTTTACGGGAAACCCATACCAGAATCGCCCTACTGTGTACGGTTACTTGTATTGTGACTCAGCCTTCAATAGCCATACTCTCAAGTCGTTAAGTAAGAACTTTTTATTTGGTACTTATCGTGATGAAGCAAATGATCAGAACTGTTTGCAATTTGCGGTGTACGATAAAAAGTATGTGATTACTAAGGTTGAACCGGGCAAGCCAACAGAAGATTCTGAAGGTACCGTTTGGGCAAATAAAATTGATGACTTGAAGCAGGGTACCACAGGCGCTTATGTATATATCGATGATGACGGCCTAACACTCCATATCCAAACCACGACCAATGGGGATTTTGTTAATCGCCATACGTTTGGGTATGCTGACAGAGAAAGCGATTCTAAGTCTGGTTATGGTTTTTCTTGGTCAGGGGATGAAGGTTTTTATCTGGATTACCATGATGGAAATTATTACACCTTTCATAATGCAATGATCGCCTATTTTCCTGCCGGATATGGTGGTGGATCTGTTCCTAATGGAACATGGGCGTTAGAGCAAAGGTGTGATGAGGGATGGGCTATTACCCCCCTGCTCCAGCCTGAGACTCTCCATACTGTTACTGTGAAGGGCGGTTATATCGCTTGGGAAGGGACAACACCTACCAGTGTTAATCTGTATATTCCAGACGGTACCGTGTTGCTAGATTGGTGTGATAAAATAAATTTTGCTATTGGTCTTAATAAGCTTGAATCTGTATTTACATCCCCAGATTGGCCAACACTAACCACTATCAAAAATTTCAGTAAAATCGCAGATAACCGCAAATTCTATCAGGAAATCAATGCTAAGAAGGCGGATGGGGCCGATCTGTCTGGCGACATTGACGAAAGTAAGAAAACTTTCCAACTTGCCAGCGGTGCGGCTTATTCTAAGACTTATACCCTGTCCGAGGCGGATTTCTCCATTGATCCGAATAAAAACTATCTACAGGTTTGTTTGAGTGTTATGTGGGATCATTATGATCGTCCGTCAGGAAAACAAAGGGGCTCTTCCAAGGTCAGTAAGTGGTTCAATGTCTATGTTGCGTTGCAGGATAGTAAGGCACCGGAAACTAGTCCGCAGTTAAAATCTCGCTACGATAGTAAACGCGGTCTGGTGCAATATCTGGATTTCAATAACAACAATCTGCCAGCTAAAACTCGCCTTAATACTACCTTTGTGCGTACCTTGATTGAGAAGGCTAATCTGGGGCTGGATATCTTGCTGGATTACACCTTGCAGGCGAATTCTTCTCTGGAGGCAGATCTGGTCACTGACGGTAAGGGTGAGCCAATGGACTTTAACGGTTCAAATGGTCTCTACTTCTGGGAGCTGTTTTTCCACCTGCCGTTCTTGGTCGCTTCACGTTTTGCCAGCGAACAGCAGCTCTCACTGGCACAGAAGTGGTTGCATTATATCTTTGATCCGGCGATGAAAAACAAACCGAACAACGCCCCGGCTTACTGGAATGTACGTCCACTGGTTGAAGGACACAGCGATCTGTCACGGCATTTGGGCGACCCTATTGATCCAGACACGCAGGCTTACGCTCATCCCGTGATATATCAGAAAGCGGTGTTTATCGCCTATGTCAGCAACCTGATTGCTCAGGGAGATATGTGGTATCGCCAGTTGACTCGTGATGGTCTGACTCAGGCTCGGGTCTATTATAATCTGGCGGCTGAATTGCTGGGGTCTCGTCCGGATGTGTCGTTGAGTAGTACCTGGACGCCTCAAACCCTTGATACCCTGGCCACCGGGCGGAAAACTGCCTTACGTGACTTCGAACATCAACTGGGTAACAGTAATACTGCCTTGCCCGCATTGCCGGGCCGCAATGTCAGTTACTTGAAACTGGCAGATAATGGTTACTTTAATGAACCGCTCAATGTTCTGATGTTGTCCCACTGGGATACGTTGGATGCACGGCTATACAATCTGCGTCATAACCTGACCGTTGATGGTAAGCCACTTTCCCTGCCGTTGTATGCTGCGCCTGCTGATCCGGTAGCGCTGCTGGCTCAGCGTGCTCAGTCCGGCACCTTGGCTAGTGGTGTCAGCGGCGCAATGCTGACGGTGCCACCGTACCGTTTCAGTGCTGTGTTGCCGCGTGCTTACAGCGCAGTGGGTACGTTGACCAGTTTTGGTCAGAACCTGCTTAGCCTGTTGGAGCGTAGCGAACGGGCCGGTCAAGAAGAGTTGGCGCAACAGCAACTGTTAGATATGTCCAGCTATGCCATCACGTTGCAACAACAGGCGCTGGATGGATTGGCGGCGGACCGTCTGGCTCTGTTGGCTAGTCAGGCTACGGCGCAACAGCGTCATGACCATTATTACACTCTGTATCAAAACAACATCTCCAGTGCGGAACAACTGGTGATGGATACCCAAACGTCAGCACAATCTCTGATTGCTTCTTCCACCGGTGTACAGACTGCCAGTGGGGCACTGAAAGTGCTCCCGAATATCTTTGGCTTAGCTGATGGCGGCATGCGTTATGAAGGGGTAACTGAAGCGGTTGCCATCGGGCTGATGACCGCCGGGCAGGCCACCAGCGTGGTAGCCGAGCGTCTGGCCACTACGGAGAACTACCGCCGCCGCCGTGAAGAGTGGCAAATCCAGTACCAGCAGGCGCAATCTGAGGTGGAGGCATTAACTAAACAACTGGATGCACTGGTGGTGCGTGAGAAGGCAGCCCAAACTTCACTGCAACAGGCGAAAGCGCAGCAGGCACAAATTCGAACCATGCTGACTTACCTGACGACTCGTTTTACCCAGGCAACGTTGTATCAGTGGCTGAGTGGTCAACTGGCCGCGCTGTACTACCAGGCGTACGACGCGGTGGTCTCCTTGTGCTTATCCGCCCAAGCTTGCTGGCAGTATGAATTGGGTGACTACGCCGCCACTTTTATCCAGACCGGTACTTGGAATGATCACTATCGCGGATTGCAAGTGGGTGAGACGCTACAACTTAACCTGCACCAGATGGAAGCGGCGTATTTAGCGCGTCATGAGCGCCGTCTTAATGTGATCCGTACTGTGTCACTCAAGACTTTGTTGGGTGACAGTGCTTTCGGTAAGCTGAAAACTGAGGGCAAAGTCGATTTTACGTTAAGTGAAAAGCTGTTTGACAACGATTATCCGGGACATTACTTGCGCCAGATTAAAACCGTGTCAGTGACACTGCCGACGTTGATCGGGCCGTATCAAAACGTGAAAGCAACGCTCACTCAGACCAGCAGCAGTACACTGTTATCAGCCGATATCAATGGGGTTAAATACCTCAATGATCCGACAGATAAAGCGGGGGATACCAGCCATATTGTCACCAATCTGCGTGCCAGCCAGCAGGTGGCGCTCTCTTCCGGCATGAATGATACCGGTAGCTTTGAGTTGCGTTTGGACGATGAGCGTTATTTGTCGTTTGAAGGCACGGGCGCGGTTTCTAAGTGGACACTTAGCTTTCCGCGTGCTGTGGATAAAAAAGTGGAAGCGAAGACTTTGGCCGCAGATCCCATGCAGGCATTGCTGTTGGCTAACCTTAACGATGTGTTGGTACAGGTACACTACACCGCTTGCGACGGTGGTGCCAGCTTTGCCAATGCTGTCGAAGCGACTTTAGCTGGTTGAGCCAATGATAGGAGCTGATCATCTGATCAGCTCTGTTTTTGTGAAACCTAATCAGGCAAATGATTCCGATTGCGTTGTATTACGAACAGGCGTTTGCGTTGTTGATCCCCAGAAATAATTTCGGAAGGCTCGGGTAAAACCACCCCATGAGATGCGGTTTGCAGCGTTCGTGACGTCCTCTCCCACAGCATGGTGTGCGGCTGCCAGAGTGCCACCCACCGCTGCACCATACCATTCGCCCGGTCCGTGTGAAGATGGTAGCAGGAATGTGGTAACGTGTCTGGCGATGTGAGATCCTAAAAAGCTTCCCACACGGCTTTCTGCAACCCTATGGATGGCTTTCTGAATAAAGAATCTGCCAGCGATCCGCCAGGGTGCGGTAAGCCCCTCGAATACAGTGTCAAACATCCGGCCCCACCTCGCTCCGTGCATGGAGCCAATAGCTGCTCTCTCACCTGTTTCTGTACTGCCTGTACGGTGGCCGCGCAGTAGGCCTCCTATTATTGAGCCCACCCAAGCCCCGAAGATTTCTGGTCCTGTTTCCGCCCCTGCTCTGAGTGTATGTAATGTTCCCTGGCCAGCAGGAACAGAAAGGCTGATGGCCATACCGGTATTATGCTCTCCAGCGATCGCCATTAGACTACCCAGAACCAGAGTTGTACCCACTGAAATAGCTCTGCCAGATGATGACGTATTAAAAAGTGAGGAGGTTATCACTGTAACCGCAACAAAGGCGCCGACTTGCGCAGCAGCAGAGCGCTTTTCAGTGAGCCAGCTCAAAATACCAGCAATCCCTTCGGTTATTTTGTTAGCAAAAAAGCCCATGGTTGCACCGATAATAAAGCCAGCTGCCGCAGAACTGGCTATAGCAACCCAGTTACCGCCAGCATAAGCTGTTACTTTTGCCAGTGCTCCGGCCAGACCAACTCCCAACACAAGAGATCGCAACCCTCGGTTCAGGCGAAGAAATGTTTCAAATGATGCACCATGGTTCAGTAAATGTTCTGTTGTTCTGCCCACCGCATATTTATACCCCTTGCGAATCAGAGAACTTGCTTGAGATAGCATGAACCCAAAAACAGGGATGCGCCCATCAGGATCAGTAAAAGCAACCGGATTATTTCTGACCATCCTATATAGATTAAGTCCGTCCACTGTCCCCGCTGGATCAGCGCTTAACCATCTCCCGGCCCATGGCTGGTAATAACGAAATCCGTAGTAATACAGCCCTGTTGTATCCCGCTCTTTACCCGAATATCGAACCGTTTTGTAATTCGCCTCAGTCTGACTTTTGGCCGCCCATACTGAGGTTCCACCGTAGGGGTAGTATTCTTCCTGGCTGATAAGATTTCCTTCACCATCAACTTCCAGACCACTGCTGCCCGTCAGGCTATCGTAGCTGTAGCGCAGTTGGTCGTTGCTGATATCGTCAGGTTTACCTCTATCCCAGTGAAGTCCCCGGACCTGTGCGCTGCCAGCTTCCCCGACGGTGATAATCTGTAGGCTTTCTTTTTCCGTATCGCCGTTTTGTATAGTACGCAGTTCCAATTCTGACAGGTAAATGACTCTTCGTGTCATCGTACTGTTGCCCGTCTGTTGTATACCTACCTTGCAGGTTCGCTCTCCATCGCTGTCGTAGCAATAGTGTTCGTCATCTGAAATAGTGTCTTCCCGCACTACTGAACTCACCTGTAGCAGTTCTCCTCGGGCATTCCAAGCCAGCTGCTGTCCTGGCAGCATCTGTAATTGATGCCCTCCGGCGTCGAAACAGTTATCCACCTGCGCAGGAATTCCCGTCAGGAGGCTCAGTACAGCCCGGTTACTACGATCAGAAACCGTTATATCGGTAGTGTAGTTATTGTTGGTTGCGGGTGCACTGTGGCGTATCTGCGTCAGATTGCCACCACGATCATAGGCGTAGGTTCGGATATACTTGGTATAGCTGTTGTTATCGGTTGGTAAGGGGATCGCTGGTGCAGGTAGCTGGCTGCTTTGTTGACCAATGTTGGTCATTTCACGCCCACTTGCGCGGATCAGCTGATACAGGCTGTCATAAGTATACGTATTCTCTGGTATTACTTTCTGGTTGCGCCAGAACCGGATGATCTCGGCGTTGTTGGTGATATTCAGCACATTTCCTACAGGGTCGTAGGTATAACGCAGATCTTGGAAGATTTTAGCGCCTAGCTTATGAATCTGCGGACGCTCGGTCTTAACCCCAATCAGGCGCTGGGTCTCCGGCTCATAGTTGTAGGTGGTTACCACACCGTTACCGTGTTCCTCGCGCAGTTTCTGACCAGCTGCTGAGGATGTCAGCGATTTGACGATCACCTGCTCGGTCTGCCCTTTCAGCGTGAGCCAACTGCTCTTCAACTGGCCTGCTATATCGTAGGTCAGACGCTGCTGGTTGCCTCTGGCGTCGGTCAGGAGCAGTGGCGCTCCCGCAGTATCGGCTGTAGTCAGGGTGGTAAATAATTCGCTGTTCAGCCGCTCCTTCCAAGCTGATTCATCTTCGTTCTGCCAGTCAGCGCTATGTTCCTCTTTGAGGTGTTGTTGGGTTACGGATAAAGGGTTTCCTGTTAATGCAACGCTGTTAGTCTGCCTGAGGCCGGAGGTATCATAGTGCCGTATACACTGACCAGCCAGGTTTTTGCTCTGCATCTCCGGGCTATTATCTGCCCAAATAAAGTATTCAGTGACACATTTTGTTTTTTCCGCTGGTTGTTCAGTGATGCTTAATGGACGCCCGGGTAACATATTGTTTTCATACTGCCAGCATCGGGTTACTTTGTTTGCATCGATAATAAATACGGGTCTTCCGGCAATATCATTCAGGAAAAAGGTTGTACCGGCATCAACACTTTCTGTTCGTAATACTCTCCCACTGAGAGATGTCAGAGTCGTCTGATTCGGATTAATAGTCGTGTCTAATTTTCGTAATTCGTACAACCTGGGATCTGTACTTGTGGACGAATGGTTGGCGGTATTAAATTCTTGACGGGTTATACGCTCATCAGTCGTATCTGGTGTGTCCGGATGGCGGTGGTATAGGATCTCTCGTACTGTCTTTCCCCGATTATCGGACACAGTAACCGAGGGGGTTCTGCTGTACAGCGTGTTTCTTGCGTTCATCGGAATAATATCTCTTTATTGGGTGTATGCCTCCGCATTGCGAGTGATGGAGGCATAGGTCTTACTCAGTGTGTTAGTTAAAAAATTGTGTCATTTTCGTCTTCACTGACAGTAAACCATGGCGTAAACAGGCTGCGCCGCAAATAACCTTTAGCGGTTTTAACCTGATACTCTTGCCCTAAAGGGTCGTAATAGTGCATATCGGCATACAAATCTTGCCGGGCGCTGTCATCGTTGACATATTGCCAGCTGTTGAGAAAGTAGGGCTGATACGTGCGTAGGGATTGCCCTTTCCCGTCGTATTCGATGCGTCCTGAGACTACCCAGCGGTTTTCTGTGTGTACGACAGCCGGTGCTTCATCATTGTTTTTGACCAAGCTACCATTTTCATTCCGCTGCCAGGCATCACCTGCTTCGTGACGTATTGCGGTCTGTAGCATTCGGCCAAATCCGTCGCTGAAAGTCAGTGTCTGACGTAGTTGCTGGGCGGGGTCGTTATCATAGCGATCCGTTGTCGTAACCAGAATATGCGGCGGTGTACACGACAGGCTTCCTGTAGAGTGAGCAGACTCGGAATGGCGTTGCAACCAGCGGTGCCACGCAAGGCGACATAGTCGTCCATCTTCCGTAATGATGCCCCTCTTTTGAAGGGAAGCCCACGAACCGATATTCTGATTCATGCTCTCTGGAGTGGGCATCCAGCTTTGCGACTCGTAAACGATATATTGTAAGACGGGGATCCCCGGAGACAGAGTAAGTGCTTCATCGATCGAGGAAGGGGTAGTGAACGATGCCTCTTTTTTGTCTGGCGGGGTATACCCTTGAAATTCACCATTTTCGGTTCCCCAGAAACGGGAACTGGTTAATCGCCCGAGTGCATCAAAGGTGGCAGACTGGTGATTATCATTAGCGTCAACGATGTGATCAGGTGTCATAAACCGGTAATCGTACTTCGCATGAGTTCGCAATCCCTCAGCATCCCGAGTTTCAGTGACGACACAGTAGTGAGAATCCCAGGTTACGGTGATTTTCCCCGTCAATAATGTCGGCTGCTGGGATAACGGCCGGTAAAAACGGGTGATATCACCATAATCGGCATAGTCCCGGTGTGCGGCCCAAACTTTAACATCATTGTCAGAAGTAAATGGGGGGTCTACTAGACAGTAGCCAGCGGAGATGAGATGTGTATGCAGTTTACTTTCACTGAACACTTCGTCAAATGCTTTCAGTGTTTGTGTATCCAGCTCCGCCATTTCTGTAAAGGTAATCAGCGGCGGAAAGGCGCGTTTTCCTTCCACTCCGGTATAGGCAATACGCTGATGCCCTAAGAATATTGAGGAGGAGCCTTCGGCAATCAAATTATCAGAACCGACAAAACTTGCCTTAGTGAAGCCGTTATCGGGAACATATGTCGTGTCATATTCCCAGCCATCACTTCGGGAACAATCCAGAAGCCCCAGAATAAACGCCTCCTCATCTTTTAGATGATGCCAGGCCTGTTGTTGGCGTGTGAGACGCAATACCTGTTGTTGATCATCATAGCTGCTGGCAAACAGCGTATCCGGCAGTGTATCGGGATAGGGGGATTGTGAGGGCCTGGGTCTTCTTGGATAAGCAATCTCTATACTGTCCGTCGGCATTCCCCAGACATCACTAGCAAGTATGATCTGCTGGTTGCATTGTGGATCCTCAGCAATTCGTTCATAGCGATAACTTCGTTTTTCAATCTCACTGACCCAGGCTGAGGGTTCGTATCCTGACAGCCCTGGTATCCTTCGCACCTGAATCCGGTGATCGGTAACAGTATAGGGTGTTACAGCCTGTGGTAAGCCATCGTCGCCATAGACCTCACTGTGAAGAAGACATCCTTTAAGAGTCCGCCGAAGCCAGTAAATCTCCTCTGTTGAGGGAGTTATCTCAACATCCCTTTGTACATCAGCACTAAAACAACTGAATTGGTTCTGGAATGTGGGATAGGCCTGAGCATCACCCTGCCAGTATTCTGTGATAAGTGATTCATCGATTTTTGCCAGGCCAGTGGCAAACCAGCTTACAGTACGCGACGGAGAAGATTCTGGCATAGTACTGCCGTTTCCCTGAGCAAATTTGTCCGTATCGGTTTGCGTCACGCGGGCAAATCCACGGAATTCCCGTTCCCGTCCGTCCCATACTCCATGAGAATAGTCCTGCACCGACGACAAGCGGTTACCGGTGATTTCATCCAGTACCTCGGAACGCCATAGCATATGAACGGGAAAAGGCAGATAACTGACAGGTGTTTGACCTTTATTCATGGCTTGCTGTTTTTCATCCAGCCAAAATTGCGATGAACTGCGGTAAAACAGCGTGGTTTCCGACCCCATATTGTTATTAAATATACTGAGTAACCAGGGTTTATTTCGTGTCAGGTCAAGGCGCCAGTGTTTTGATGCCATATGCGGTACTGTCAGGATAATACTGGAAACGCCCAGCCCCTGGGTATCCGCAATATGCAGTTGACATGTGTTGTCAAACATCACCCCTTGAGGTAGTTCGATACGAACCGGTGCTGCAAACTGATTTCCACTTTCGTTGATATACAGTTCAAAATAAGTGCTGTACATGTAAATAATATCGGTATTACCTGCTCCATCCATATCTGCGAGATAAATCCGATCTGGATTAAAGTTTTCCACTGAGGGCGTAAATCCCTTCAGAGTGACAGGTTGTCCAAACCGTCCATATCCCAGGTTAGGCCAACAGCGCACAATGGAAGCCTCAATTTCAACCAAGTGTTGCTGACCGGAGCCCAGCATATCGGCAAAGGCGACCAGTTTGCGTTTATCTGCACCGGGGATAGGTAAGGTAATGCCATCAGACTGAATGACATTTTCTGCGTGTTGCCAACCAATTTGTTGGTTGGCATACAAGCGTACGCTGTGAGGCCCAATCATAACGAGATCAGACAGTCCCGAACCTGTCAGGTCTGCCAGCTGAGAACGTGGATGAAAATACTCAACCGGCAAGGCGGAAAGAGGGATAAGAGGAGACCATTGACCATCAGGAGCCATCGTGTGATAACCATTGACGCCAGCTGAAGTCACGACCCAGTCCAGCTTTCCATCGCCGTTGATATCCATTAATGAGGCATTGTTCTGTTGAACTGGAATGCGTGGCAACGGCTTTATTTCACCGTAGGTCACTGCGTCATGCTCTTCATTATCAGTGTCACGCATGGGAGGCCGATACCACCATGCGCCGGGTGCATCTTGATAAAGGATGCCAGGTAAACTTTCACCATACAGGTCAACGAACTGATAAGGTTGCAGGCGATTGAACTTCTCCAGCTGGGGCATGGGCTGCCATGTGGGTAATGATGAAGTATCCAGCCGATGATAATCTAGTTCCAGAGGTGGCAGTGTGACAGGGGTGCCATCGTTTTCATGGGCTACATGGCGCACAGAAACCAATGTGCTACAGCTGTGGCTCAAATCATATGACAGTATCAGTCGGGAAATCAGTGCTGGTGTTTCATTCGGAATGTCTTCTCCAGCCAGTGCTTTTAGACGATGGAACATCAACACTTGGCGACATAAGCGACGGGTTCGAATCTCGAAGCCATACTCATAACGGGAAAAACAATCCGGACGGCATGTCCAGTGTCCGGAGGCAGGCATAAACTCGGGAACCGCATACAAAGAAGGAGCACGTTCTCCGTAATCCAGAACAAGATGGAATAACCATTCATTGTCACTAGGTTGGCTCGAATTCAAGGCAAAAAAAGATGTTTCTGGTCTGATGTTTCCGTAGCTAACCTTGGCCAGATAATGCTGAGCGGAAACGCCTGGATGCTGTTGTCGTTCTATTTCACTGCAATTTTCATCATTTTCTGCCTGATAATAGTAATAAATATGCTCACCAGTCGGTGTTACAGTCTCTTCCAGAAGCCATCGAGCAATCTGGTTGTCATCCTGCGGGTTAGCTATCCTTGACTGGTTGTGCTTGCCCAGAAGATGTCTTTGTCCATCTGGTGAATATATCACCCAGAACGGTTTATCTTCACCGGACTGCTGGGGCTGCCAGAGTTCCAGCCGACTGAAGCCTTCAATAATGCGAGGCTGATAACGAGTAACCGTGTACTGTTGTTTAAGGGGCGTGCCTAGTAGTTCATCGGCTATGCGTATATCCGGTTTTCCCTGCCCGTCTATGGCGATAATCAGCACTTCTCCGGTAGGGCCCAGAAACGTATCCTTACCGGTATATTTCGGTACGCCGTGAGACGTACGTAGGCTGATTGCCACAGGCTCACACTGCCAGCCCATAGCAAAAGGCCCATTTCCTGCGGCGCCATTGTAGGTAAGCTCTAGGCTTGGAGCCATGTCACGGCCTATTGAAACCGGCAATGGCAGGGATAGGGTCGCCAGCCCGTGCGAGCCACCGGCTGTCAGGGTTTCACCCATTCCCCGGATTGAGCCCCCTCCTTTAGGTAGCGACGGTGCTTCCATCGCTGCTGTCTGGGATATTTGCATTTAACTATCCTTACAGGCTCCTTTAAGGAGCCTGTTTTCACAATATTGGGATTAAGAAAGAATGGTGTAGCGGATATGCAAGATAATATCGCTGAGTGTCTGTAACATGGCTTTCTGATTGCTGGTTGCATTGGGGAAGCTCAGAACGAGAGCGCCCTTATCATCAATGGCAATGCCTTCAAACGGTAAAAACTTGCCATCATTGAAATCCAGCTGGAACTGACCGCTGTCATTCATGCCACGGGAAATTGCCAGCGCCTTGCAACCACGTGCCAGACCATTGTTCTCACCGCCATAGGTTAAAACCGCCTGAATATCCTGATAGGGGCCTAATAAAGCCGGCAATGTGATGCTGATCTGTTTGATGCGGCGCGTTTTGCCAAGCGAGGCGGGATAATCCTTAAAGATATTCAAATCCGCCAAAGAGAGGGAGGCTTGCAGGGAAGTTTGGGTATCGGCTCCTGTGCCAAATGCCAGTGTATTGAGGCCGTTACCGCTATTGCCTGAGCCTTTTTTTACCAGTTCGGTGACTTTCTCTGACAGGTTAAAGCTGTTGCTGGGTAAACCCGCATAAACGGCCGAAAGAGAAACTGTACGCTCCACTTCCAGCGCCCGCTGATCTTGTTTCAGGTGAGTCTCTTCCATCTGTGCCAGATTCAGCATTAAGGCTTCACCCGCCAGCAAACCGGCATAGGTTCCCTGCCATGCGCCCGGTTTAATAAAGTTTGTTGCGCTCTCATTGGTTTCCCAACGGTATGCCATTTCGGCCATCAGGCAGCGGGCAGCCGCCAGATCATAAAACTGGAAGTAAATGGCGGCCAGTCGGCCACGCAGCCAGTTATAGAGCGCCTGATTGCTGAACTTGCGTTGCAGGAAGGCCAGTTGTGCTTGGGTCTGTTCCTGCTGGGTTTTCAGACTGACGGTTTGCAGAACAGCGGCTTCACGGCGTATTGTCAGTGAGTTTAACTGCGCCTCAATCTGTTTCAGTTCCGCTTCGGCATTATTACGCTGGATCTCCCACTCCTGACGGCGGCGGCGATAGGACTCAGACTGGCTGATTTTATCCGCTTCGGTATTCATCACACTGGCGGAAAACTCCATCACATAACCGGTGGCTTCGGCAATAGAACCCCAACGGCTGCCCCCGACAGCAAAACCGAACATATTGGGTGCCAGATCTAAAGCCGCTCCCGCCAGTCGGGCGGCCTGAACCGCCGTTGTCATGCCGGAAGCCGCCGCCCGCAGTGACATCGCCTTCTCTTCACCCGCGTTAATATTCTCATCATGCAATTTGCTGTAACTGTCAAAGCGCGATTGCGCGCCGGCACGGGATTTTTCCAAGACGGTTTTTTCAGCATCCAGCTCTTCAATCGTCTTGTCCTGAATACGGATAGTGGTCAATATCAATTCTGCCGCCTGATTTTGCAGCAGGGCATTCAGGGCTTCGCCATCCTGTCGTTCGATAATATTCTGCAAGGTTGCACCGAACTGTATCAATTGACCGACCATACTGCGGGCACTGTCCAGCATCTGCGGGAAACGCCACAGCAGGAGGGAGACTTTCGGCAGATTACCGCCGCCCTGTGAGGTGGCCACTGCCGCACTGAGCAGTGCCTTCGGATCAGCGGGTGTGGCAAAGATCGGCAGGGAAAGGGGCTGGCCATCGATAGAGAGATTGTGGCGCAGGTTGTACAGGCGCTGCTCCAGTGTCTGCCAGTAATTCATCATCACGTCGTTAATCTGCGGCAGGAACAGACCGGTCAGGCTGTTGGCCGTCCGTGCTGCTGTCGTTTCGTTTTGCCGCAATCGGGTTATGGCCTGGGCGTACGCTTTTTGGGTGGTGATATCGGCGGCTTTATCCAGACGCGGGTTATCCCAGTTGGGACTGAGCGGCAGATAGGGTTTCTCCCCCAGCAGATGCAGGGCCTGCATATACCACATTTTGGCTTCGTTGAGCGTATCCCGCTCCAGTTGGCGATAGGCGTAATCCCCGCGGGCGAGCAGCAGATCCAGCGTGCGCATAAAGGTGGAAACCTTATAGTGCATCGGGTCGTTTTGGGCGACGGCATCAGGATCGACAGAATCCAGCGGATCACTGTTCCAACTGGTATCTTCCAGTAATGGGCGGACATTCCACTTATAAGTCTGAATTTGGCCGTGGACAATATAACCGGAGGGGCTCCAGACATATTTCAGCCAGCGGTGGGTTTCATCAAAGTTCTGTTCATGCAATAAGCGTTGAGCCACCAGCATGGGGGTATAGTAGAACAGCTCCCAGAAGTAGAGGGCGTTGGCACCGCTGAAATCCATGGGTTCGGTGTACTGGTTCAGACCCGTGACGGATTCGATAATATCCTTCGATAGAGGTTTTTCTCCAGGTCGGATGACTTCGACCGTATCCTTTGAGGGATCATAGTGAAATATGACAGATTTACCCGAACCTGCGGCATTTACCTGGTTTTTGTAGGAGATTTGTAAATGATAATCATTTTTTTCATCCCACCGATCAAGATAGGGATAGAAAATGGTGACACGGGTTGTTTTATCGCTATCTAACATCCCTTGCCAAGCCAGGAACGTATCTTGATCTTTGTAGATATAGGTATAGTAAATTTTCACCCACCGTTCATTCCCATGAACCTCAGGATTGTATTTGGGTAACTCTAGGGTGGCATAAAAACCTTTCCCTAGTTTTGGCTCCTGAATATTTTGGGTTTCCATACTGAGAATCGTATCAATTCCGGTGGTAGCGCGTTCCACCAATTGACGGGCAAATAAAGTATTAAGGCGAGTACGATAAATACCCCACTGCATATATTGGGCGCCATTGTCATTATGGTATAAGGTTAGAGCGCTATCCGTGCTAACTTTGCGAGTTACCGGAATACTGAAAATTTCCCTGCCTAGCATACGGCCATCTTCTGCAAAGGCGGTGAAAGTAACATCAATGCTGGCGGAATTATTGACAAAATTCAGTGAAGAAGCGTCAATTTCCAGTTCATTGAACTGATACAACATTTCTTTAAGACTAGGAGCAGGTTGAGAGGAAACATATTTATCTGCGGTAAAAATTTGTTCTTTGCCGCCGATTTTTACTATAACTTGAACTTTTGCCGGAGAAATTGCGGTATTTATTTCTACGGGACCTTTCACGTTAGTGGCAGTCTTATCGAAATCATACATAAAAATATAGTGTTTAAGATCATTCGGCCTGTTTTCTGGATCTACAATATAATCATCGTTGGTTGCAACATTTTTTTTCTTTAACGAACGATTCGCTTTTTCGATCCACGCCTCTATAGTAGCTGGATAATTAGTATCTCGATGGAACAATAATCTTCCTTGACTTAGTT
The DNA here is from genome assembly GCF_028598775.1 of Xenorhabdus aichiensis. Taxonomy (NCBI): domain Bacteria; kingdom Pseudomonadati; phylum Pseudomonadota; class Gammaproteobacteria; order Enterobacterales; family Morganellaceae; genus Xenorhabdus; species Xenorhabdus aichiensis. The sequence goes on along the minus strand of NZ_JAQRFO010000016.1, from coordinate 13,530 downwards.
TGCTGGCATTTCCACTATATTGATAAATTGGGTAGAATAGCAGCCCATTCTTTGAGTGATAAGAATTGAGTGTTAGGTTGGTATAAATAATAAACTTATCACCCAGTTCTCCATATTTTTTCATCAAGTTGCACTGGTGACGTTCCCGGTCTTCAAGCCCATTATGGATAATATTTAATTTCGGTGATAAGGACACTTTCAGTGTATTTGATGAGGCTTGATAACGGATAGCCGGAATACTACCACCATATACCATACTAATATAATGATTACCCCAAGCATAATTTTTTCGTCTTACTGATGAAGGGATCTCATAATGCTCGGCATAACGATTATTGACTCTTCTGGTATTATTGGTATCAAATTGATTATAGCTATTATCCCGATAAACTTTAATTTGTTCTGGGAGCATATTACGGGAAGACATATCGGAGAAGATATACAGCCCTTGCATAGTATTGTCATTCTGATAATTATCCAGACTATCTTTCTTGCGATAAAACATCACCAGCAGGGTATCTTCGCCCTGATAGCCCGCACAATAAAGCCCTGGTGCTTCATTCTTTGACAATTCCATGCCATCAACATCAAAAGTAATCGGCGTATTCCAAGAGCCATCATAACGAATATGGGCCAGTTTTAACTCATGGCGATATTCTGTTTTAGTTTGATTGGTGTTGCCATCGGGTTTGGCAATCTCTTTCTGTTCCAGCCAAATCAGATACAGGCGGGATTTATACATGACCGGCCGAATCGTGTTCTGATAAGGATTAATCGGGCAGTCAATCTTGTTCCATTCACTCCAGGCATTGGCGACAAATTTGCCATCACTGAACTTGCTGTGATCGACACTGCGCCAGTAATATTCCTCCGCCTCGGTTTCACTGCGACCGATAAAATAGGTCAGCCCCTGGTCATTATTAATATTGTCATGATAGGCACTGATCACGGTCAGATTGGCCACCTGTTCAAACGCTGTCAGGTACGACATAAACGCATCTTCGACAATATCGCTATTAAGCTGACTCTGGCTGATTTGCTGTAGCAGCGTATCCATCATTTTGGTCTGGCCGATACGCATGGTCGGATCGATATAGTTTTCCGGGTAGTAAACCAGTTGAGAAACGCCGGCCCAGGTGCTGTAACGCTTGTTATATTGATCCCAGTCGGTAAAGAACTGGCGGGTGATCACTCCAGAATTGGCATTTTCCTCTATTCCTTCCAAAGCGCGATTGACATAAAGCTGGATACTGGCCATCGCTTCGGCAACCCGGGTGGTTTTAATCGCCGCAGAAACCTGGTTATCAATCAATAAGTATTGGTAGAGATCATCACGGCTCTGAATAGCCGCATCGGCACCGGCAACTTGACTGATATAGTAGGTACTTAATGCCGCACTGCGGGCTTCATTCAGCAAGATATGCAGCGGATCCGCCTGTCGAGTATCCAATCCGGCGGTCAAGACGGCCGCCGCCGTTTCCCACTGGGCATAAGTTGGCGGTGTGGCCTGGGTGATTTTTGGAATGTAATCCAGTGCGATTAGAGCAGAAACGCCCTGTGGTGCAATGCCGAGCTGATGTGAAACACCGACCCATTGCAGAATAATATCGATGGCAATCCAGGAGGAGAAGGCATTTTCTTTGGTCACTTGCTGATGCTGTTGGGCCTGGATGCTGGCTTGGGATAGCAGGTTAACATCCAGGTTCATGGCGTTGGCCAGTTGTTCCACCGTTAAGGCTTTATTTTCAAATGCAGTCAGAACAGGGGACGCTTTTTCGCCCAGGCCGTTAACCCAATCAGCAAAACGGGTTAGCATCATCAATGAGAGGGCATCATGGGCTGGCGCGGTTCCGCTTGGGAAACCAAAAACATCCGGTTGAGTGATAAACAGGCAGAAGGCGTTTTCACTTAAACCGGTAGCGCGGTAAATCAGCGCCAGTTGTGACAGGCATTGGCAATATTGCACAACCTGTTCCTGCGTAGCGGCGGGTTTAGGTGGATTCGTGGCATGCTGTGCCTGTAACCACTGCCAGAATTTTTCTGCAGTCATTTTGCCGTCACTCGGTTTAAGCTGTTCCGCCCAGAGCAGCACGGAATGGGCAACCTTTTCCGACGGTAATTGCAGGGTGGCCGCGATATAAGGCGCCATGGCCTCCGGCAGATCAGCCGGTTCTTTATCAAAACCTTGCAGCCCGTTATAGACAGTATCCAGCAGGTTTTGGATTTCCGGGGTCAGGGTTTGATCATAGTGGGTAGCCGTCATGACAAAGAGTTGATAGACACTCCACTGCCGGACATGCAGCCATAGGATGACAGCATCGAGTTTATTAATAAGGGCTGAAAGGTTGCTGTCTTTAATGCCGGATAAACGGGTTTTCCCTTCACCGATGGCAACCAGCAGTAAATCCAGTTCGTCGATAGTTAGCTGGTGGCTGTCAGCCAATAATTTGGCCAGATAAAGGGCGGAAAGGTTGTTCAGGCTATTCGCTATCTTGCCATGGGTAGTACGATGAGCTATCTGTAACAGGCGGTAGAGAGAGATATCATCGGCATTAAACGCGCGTTTAAGCACGGCCTTGCGCCAGTCATCGGCACTGCCCGGATTTAAATCAAGCTCCTGATCATCAATAGAGAAACTTTGGCCGTTGAGCGGAGGGGTATTAAACAGGCGATCAAACTGGCTGATTTGGTTATCATTAGCACGTTGTGAAATAGACGCGTTACAGAGTATCAACGCTGTTTCAGCATCTATGCCGTAATACTGCATATAGTATTTGACATAGAAAACCTGACTGAGCACAGCGGCATCTAACGTTAAATCAGTATGAGTGCTAAGAACAATATGTTCCAACTCTTGAGCGGTAAGTTGGGTAGCCTGTGCCAGACGAATAGCTTTGTTAAGTTTAAGTAAAAATAAGCTTGGTGAATATTCTTCGATGTGATAGGAAACGGAAGATTGTTTATAATCCCAGGGTGATGATCTTACTCTGTCAATTTTGATTTTAATGAGCGACTTCAATTCATCATCTGTAAATTCGATAATAAAATTAATTTCTGTATTCGCTTTGTTAGGATAATTAGTGTCTCGATAAAATTTTCCGCTAGTATTACTGCCAACAGGATCAATTCGTAAATCAATAAAATTGTCATATACTTTCTTGAAATTCAGTTTCATTAAGAATTTATTATCGTTATCGGGATAGATATAACAATAGTTTAAATCATCCTTGTTTTTCTCATATGAGAGCGTAATTCGGCTGACTTCTAACTTTCCGTCATGATTAATTTTTTTATATATCAGAGCATTGTTATAATAATCTTGATTATTCGCCTGAGTATCACCAATAAATTCAATGATTTGTTCTTGTGTTAGCCCATAGTACTTAGCTAACGCATCGACTGAAGATAAAAATTTCGGGTCAATATCCCCAAAGTTTTCTTTAAATTTTATTTCTGCATTCTTTTCAGTAATCTCTTCCGTCAAAATATTAAATAACTCTGGCGAAATAGAGGCATTAATCCCTAACAAAGAGGCTTGGCTCATTAGTGCTGCAACCGCAGGTGCGGCCCGTAGCTGTTCAAGGTTCGGGTCCTGCAACTGAATCACTTTGCGTACATTCTCATAAGCATCGTGATAAGGGGTGGCACCTGAAGGGCGGAAGGTGGATAGCATTTCCATCACTTTTGCCTGACTATCCAGCCCGGATTTCGTTTGTATCCCCTCCATCAGCAACTCATTGGACAGTGAGAGGGTAGAAACCTCGCTATCCATATTGTGCTGACTCAGCGCCAGTGATTTCAAATCTGGGCGGCGTTTATCCAGATGATAAACCGAACTTTCTGCATGTAATTGACGCGCTTCACGATACAGTTCTGTCAGATAAGCAGCCGGAGAGAACATAGAAGAAACCGCTCCAGGAGCAACATACTGGCTGGCACGGTTGCCAAACTCGTCGTTATAGCCCCGCAATTCGGCATCAGGGGTTGTGATAGCCAGATGAACGGCATTTTGTAACTGGGGGTTGGCACGTGTCAGGATTCTGGCTTCATACAGCCGGTTATTTTTTTGCTCTTGCTGAGCGCTGTGATAGAGGTGCCGAGCCTCAGACCAAGAGAGATGTTCACTGACCTGCTGACGGAATTCTTCAAAAGAGTAATGGCAAATATCAGTCAGGCAATTAAAACCACAGTGGCTTTTTAATACTTCGGGAAATTCAGACACATGAGTATCCATATCGGTTCCTTGTAAATTGAAAAAATATTCTTGCTATCCATAGTGGGGAAATGAAACGATGTGTTTGCGATTAAAAAAGAAGTAAAAATAGATCGTTGTGGTTATTTTTAATTCAATTAAATGAAATGTTATTTTTTTGTTATTATATTTAAATGTGCTATGAATAATTATTTTTTAATGGCTAATATAAAGCAATAACAAAATTTGAAACACATCTTAATAAAAAATACTAATTAGTCGAATTCAGGGTTTTTTTTAATTAATTAGAGTTAGTATTGATAAGTTAATAGCCTGGAAATTGATCTCAATAGTCATCGCTATAGAGGTATGTCATCGGTAATTCTAGATTAAATATGATAAATAAATCGGTGCGTAATATATATAGCGTGAAAGACGGACTGGCTTATACTTCCGTGCTGTTAGTGACATTAGGCGCTGATTTTCGGTAGGGAAAACAGGAGAGAAGGATGAGGCGGTAACGTCTCACCCTATTCGATCTTCTTTTTTACTGGCGGATAAGCCGTCCTGTCAGAGGAGTATTTTCATAATTACTCCTGAAAGGGTTGATATCCAGACCGCCACGCCTTGTATAACGGGCGAATACGGTTAATTTCTCAGGCTGGCAGTAACGCATAATATCGCTATAAATACGCTCTACACATTGTTCATGAAATTCATTGTGTGTCCTGAATGATATGAGGTAGCGCAGCAGTTTCTCATGATCAATTCTTGCTCCCTCATACCGAATAATAACGCTTCCCCAGTCGGGTTGGTTTGTCACCAGGCAATTTGATTTTAAGAGATTTGAGTACAGTGTTTCAGAGACAACATCATTTCCCGCTGAGGCGGCATCTGCCAGTACCGCTGCATCGAAGTCATAACTTCCGATTTCAATATCCAGGTCATCAAGCGATTGACCAGAGAGCGGGCTGATTTCATGGCAGTATCCATTAAGGTGGGGATAGAGTTTTACATCCACTGATTGGCCGGCTGCCAGAGACAGATCTTTTTTCATGGCGTGGGCCACATCATCAATCGTTTCAAACTTAGTCTGGTTGAAACTGTTGAGGTAAAGTTTAAATGATTTGGATTCAATCAATACCGGGCTGGCCGCCGGAATGATAAATTCACCGATTGCGACTACTGGTTTCCCTTTCCCATTCAGCCATGAGAGTTCCCAGGCTGTCCAAAGGTCAAAACCCTGGAATGGCAATGAATCAGAACTGATACCGATATCATTTCGGCCGAGTGACCGTGGCAGTGTTTCAAGTAATTCTGGAGAATAACTTTGTATATAATCTGTTTTCGTTCCAAGTAGTGTCAGTGATTCTTTAATATTCATTGTTGTTTCTCTGCTATGCGTTTATATATTTTTTGAATAATGCCCGGGTACCATAAATAGGTCCGACGCCCACAATGGCGTAGGCCAGTTTGATAATAAACTGAGAAAAAATAATTGATTTAATCGTATCGGCATCAAGCGTGTTATAAAATGCGAGTGTGCAAAAAATAATACTGTCCAGCGCGGCAGCGACTGTCGTGCTGGTGATGACACGAATAAAAAGATAACGGGAGTTGGTGAGTTCTTTTATTTTACATAATAACCATGAGTTGACATTCTCAGAGACGATATAAGCGATTGAAGATGCAACGAGGACAGCAGCAATGCTGTGTACAATTTCAGTATATGCCCCTTCTAACCCCCATTCTTTAAGACCCGGAAGTGCTGCGGTGAATATGAGGCCGAGGACAAACAGGATATTGGCAATAAACGAAAAAAGGATCGCTTTTCTGGCCAGGCGAAGGCCGTAGAATTCATTTAATATGTCAACCAAGATAAATGTTAAAGGGTAAAAAAATATGGCTGATGGTATAACCATATTAATAGAGGGAATGCTTACCGGTTTTATTCCTGTAATCGTACAAAAAATATAGATAACGGCAAGAGAAAAGGCAATAACCAGATAGGCGAACCAGGAACGTTCGTGTCGATCAGTGAGATCATAGGCTGTTACCGTATCAGCGCCACCATAAATACGACGATAGACCTCTTTGAGTTCATGCCTGTTGAGATCTTCAGAAACCTGACTGCTTTCCAACTCCTGTAATGGTATGCTGATACTCTTCCCTGTAGACAGAATCATTATGTTAGCCCTGATTGCATCAGAAGAGCGACTGAAACCCAGAAGTTTATATTTTTGATTACCTGACACCGATAATGCTCCTTTTCTTACGAAATGCGTTCTTCAATTATCGTTCCAATTAATTTCTCGTTTACTGCCGGATATTTTTTTGTACAACTTGACAAATCATGGAGATAAAATCCCCTTTCAGGCGTGTATATTAATGATGGCTGATTCTTAACAGGTGTTGCATATCGCTTAATGATTAATGTATCACCGGGGAAAAATGTTTTATCAATGTCAGATTCTACCGTCAGCCCTATCAGGTTTACTCCTTCTTCGAAAGCCCATATTACCGGATATTTCATGATAAGCTGGCCAATACGGGAATCCATATTGGATAACACGTCGGACTGAGGAATAAGTGGGATAGCGGAGGGGTTTTTATTGCCCTCAACGGAAAGCATATTGTCTATTCGATCAAGTTCTTCTAAGTCACAGTGTTCAATGACATCACATCTGACACCGAAAAAATCGGCAATTCGAGTGATGGTTGAGTGTTGAACTCTGTTGATTTGGCCATCAAGAATTTTATAGAGCGTTGTTCTTGTAACACCAGAACGCATAGCAAGTGAGGATTTATTTTCACCATTTTTCCTCATCATGTACTCAATGTTACTAATAATATTAGTTTTTCTTTTTATTACTGATGTTTTCATCTCGTAAAATAATATGTGCTGTTAAGTTTTTTATTCAGACACTACCTGATTAAACAGTAACTTTCCATAATATTTTTCAATATGTCGTCTTATTAGAATAGTTATCAAATGAAATAATATTTATAAAAAACATAATAATAAGAAAATAATGTACATTTTAATGTTCTTTTTGATTACTTTTATGTTGACCTGATTGCATTATGAATGTTTAACTAATCTCAAAGCAGTTAAATGCCATAAATATTAATAATTATAAACAATTGTGAGTATGAAAATAATTTCTATATAAAATTGTCATCTAAGCCACACCAGGGTTCTTCTTTAAAAAAGGGGGATGATGTCAGGAACGATTTGTACACTGTTCCCCTTTCTAAACTTGTTTTTATATATTGATGTGATGGACGCTGCTTTTCTTGCCTTAGCCGCGACAAAATCCTTATAGAGCGTTTTTTTACATTTTGTAAAAATGAATTTTTTGCTGACTGTTATTGGCTTTTTCTGCACGGGAATGTGGTGATGAGAAAGCGGTATGCATGACTTTTGTTGTTGCCAAAGATTCTAGTTTTCATCACCAGAGGGATGTGGATATGCGGATTATTACGGTATGTTTTATTCTTTTATTTTGTGCGGGGAAAGCGCTGGCAGCCACTCCTCAAAATTATCTTTACACATCTTCCGGACAGCTTGAAGAATTACGCTCGTTGCTTGCGAGACCTGATATTAGTGGCGTACAGATTGTTTATACTTGGAAACAACTGGAAAAATCAAAAGGAGAATATGATTTTTCGGCCATAGAAAAAGATCTGTCAATACTCAACAAAATGAATAAAAAGCTCTTCATCCAGATCCAAGACCGATTTTTCGAACCAAACAACAGAAATATTCCGCTCTATTTACTGCAAGAATCTCAATATGATGGCGGTTTAATCGCGCAGTCGGACAACCCTGGTGAAGGTCAGGCGTCTGTTCAGGGCTGGGTCTCCATACAGTGGAATACAGCTTTAAGGGAACGATATCAACATCTTCTTGCGGCATTGGCAACATCATTTGATGGAAGAATCATCGGCATTAACCTCCCCGAAACTGCCATTGATATTGACATGAAAAAAGCAAATGCTGATTTTACCTGCGACAAGTATTTCTCAGCTACCATAGACAACATAATATTTGCCAGAAAAGTTTTCAAAAAATCGTATGTTGTACAGTATGTTAATTTCTGGCCCTGCGAATGGAATAATGAGCGTAGCTATATGTCTCGTCTGTTTGATATTGCACAAAAAAACAACATTGGGCTTGGAGGGCCTGATATCGTTCCTTATAAGAAAGCACAAATGAAAAACTCATATCCATTTTTCCATAGATATAAAAACAAACTAAACCTCGTTGCTATGGCAGTTCAGGAGCCCACACTAACCTATACGAATCCACAAACGAAAAAGAAATTCACTCAGCAAGAGTTTATTAAATTCGCAGAAGAATACCTGGGGGCTAATATTATTTTTTGGAGTGCCAGCTCCCCCTGGCTGAGTAAATAAATTGGATGAAGTTCTTGTTATCAAAATAAGGTTTAGTGTTTAATTTAGTACAGTAAACAGAGGATTAATGTAAATCAGCTAGTTACATGACAAGCGTAATAAAAGTGGATAATTAGTAGTGAAAGTAGGAATGTAGGCAAGAAATCAGCACTTTTTTAGTTCAATCAATACTCAAAATGTCTATTTATGGGAATGCGGTAAGAAAAGAGCGAAATATAATCGATGAACGGTCGCTTTTAGTACTAAGAGTTTCATTCTACACTGTGTATTATAGGGCTATTAACTCGGTGTTAATGAGTGCAGAATATATCGCACTATTAGTGCAGAATTGGCCGCCGCGCTACAGACGTGGCGATCAGTAATTTTCTTGCTCGTCTACCTGAACATCTATTTTATAAGTCTAATTATGGCGATATATCCTATTTCTCTGACAAAGAGGATAACTTTATGTCTGATAAAACTAAGGTAAGTACTGATATTGCCAAACTAAAATTTGATACTGTGACTTGGTCAGGTAAAAATCATAAGCTCGCAGTTTGTTACTTTTCTGATAAAGGTTTTATTATCACTTTCTCATCTCCGCTCGAATACTTGATTGAACATAATTCCAGTAACGCCCTTGAATCCCACAACAAATAGGAAAGTATTATGCATAAGAGCAGTTACATTACATCATTTAGTACCAAGCAAATGGATGTGTACTACATCAGTGAAGAAATGGCCAATGACTTTCAGAAATATTTAGTGAAAAATAAAGCTAGATTGGCACCATTTGAACCCTTAAGGACTCCTGAATATTACGAATTAGAGGAGGTGAAAAAACGTATTCAATCAGCAGTGAATGCTCAGGAGGGAAAAAAAGGGGTTTCGCTTGTATTTATTCCAAAAGGCTCATCAAATATAGTTGGGAATGTCAATTTTACTAATTTCGTCTTTGGTGTCTTTCAAGCATGCCATCTTGGTTTCTCAATCGATGTCGATTTCGAAGGCAAGGGTGTGATGCGTGAAGTTTTGATCGAATCATTAAATCATATTAGAAATAAATATCAGTTACATCGAGTAATGGCTAATCACCTCCCAACTAATAAGAGATGCGAATGTTTATTACAAAGAGTAGGTTTTATTAAAGAAGGTTATGCTAAATCTTATCTTAAGATTAACGGAGTATGGCAAGACCACGTGCTCAACTCTTTTGTATTTGAAGATTAATTATAATCAGTTTCTCTCACATGTAAAAATCATGTGAGGCCCACAAAAATATTAGTTTTCTCAACACCGTTAGTGTTCCTTACTTTTGGAGTAATGTAATGTTAAAACCACAAAGTATCATTGTGATCGATGATTTTCATAAAAGGGTTCTTTCGTACTTCAAAAATGATGATAACTGGGAAAAAATCGGTGAAATTCCGATGCGATTCAATCGTGCCGTAATTATTATGGCCAGAGTATTTCACGGCTCAACCGGAATTTTTGGTGACTCTATGGAAAATGGTAGGCTCACGCAACATTTCGAATTTTATACCAATAATAAGTAATTAATTATTAATGATATTTTATTGAAAGCGGTATTGTTATCGGCCAGTAAATTACCCCGTTGTTATACTGAAGGTGTGGTGCTGGCGAAAAAAATCGAAGCCCTGTTTCGGGTGGTGGTGCCGAGTCTCTATCTGGTGCTGGGAATGACAGAAAAAGAAGAAAAGGCAGAACGGCGGACTTTAATGCGGTAGCACCGACGCAGTGAATTGGAGGTTGTGATGTGGGTCGCCAAAAAAATGGATATTGCACTGGGTTTGAGAAAAAAATTGAGGGTATTTAGAAAGAAAGGGTATTCGGAAAATCTGGTTGACGGAGCCGCATGAGGAGATAAAATCCTCAGAAACATCATACTGGCTATATCCAAGATGGGCTGTTTAGTGACTATTCCTCCTGAAGCAGATAAAGCGCTGTTGATCGTCCAGAAGCGATTAGCGGAATCTTTGGTAGCTGTCTACCTTCATGGTTCGGCTGTGGTTGGTGGTCTTCGCCCCCGCAGTGATGTAGATCTGCTCATGGTCATTGACCAGCCGATGACGTCAGAGGTTCGGGAATATCTTGCTGCCGATTTAATGATGATATCGGGTCGGTATCCTTCTGATCCTGATGGCCGTCGCCCTGTTGAACTGATTGTTTTCTTGCGCGCCGAGCTCACTGCATCGCTTTATCCTGCCCGGAGCGAGTTCATTTACGGCGAGTGGCTGCGCCACGAATATGAGGCAGGAAAAATTCCCAAGCCTGTTTGTGATCCAGAACTTACCTTGGTGTTGGCTCAATCAAGACAGGAAGCGATACCTCTGGTTGGCCCGAACGCAAGCAGTCTTCTACCCGCTATTCCAGGATCGGACATTCGCCGGGCTATTAAAGATGTCTTGCCGGATTTAATTGATACGCTACAGGGAGATGAACACAATGTTCTGCTAACGCTGGCGCGTATGTGGCGAACACTAGTTACTGGAGAGTTTGTCTCTAAGGATGTTGCTGCCGATTGGGCGGCTGCTCGCCTTCCCGCCATACAGGCCGCAGTTTTAGCCGGTGCGAGGGAGACCTATTTGAGAGGACGTGAAGAAGATTGGCGAAATCGCCAGCAAGAACTTCAGCTCACGGTAAGTTCACTGCACGATTGTGTGCTAACGAATCTATGACACTCCCATCATGCTGCCGCGATGTCTTTACAACATAAGCCCGGCATGACCGAAATGCCCGACCCCATAGTCTGCGAGGAATGCGGCGTTCAGGGTGAATTTGTGTGGTCTGGCAAGCGGTCACCCTCTGGGTAATCCGTCGCCGTTACACCTGCCGGGCCTGCAAGACCACCCTCATGAGAATGATGAAGCAATTAAAGAATTCTCAAAGTAAGAAGAAATAGAGATGAGTATAGGAATGAGAGACCATCAATCAAATCGTGGAAAAAAGAAACTCTATCGCCGGGTAAATACGACAACACATCATGTTTTTCATCACTATGGTGGAGAATATCGATGGGAACGCGCCAACCAAAAATCAATCAGGGAGGATATGCCACACTTCCTGCCCATGAAAAGCAAGCAAAGATGGGGCTTAGATTACACGCCTCTTTTTATGTTTTTACTGAGTAAAGTCGGTGAAAAATGGGATGTGATCTACAGTGAAACCATTCAGAGATTGGACAGGGTAGATCCTATATTTTGGATGGTTACTTTACATGAGAATGACCAAAGAGATTATATCTGCTGCGGTGAATCAAGTTATTATAACGGGTTGTTCGTCGATAAATTGGGTTTTTTAAGAAAGGTGAACCCACATTTATCTGCAAATGATATTCCTATTCTGTGCCAGTGCTGTACTCATACATTTAACGGGGTTCAGATCAGCCGCTAATCCTTGTAATTTCCCCGATGAGGAAAAGAATTAAACGCAGTATTTGAAGCACGTTTTCGGCATGTTACTGCTTTCATCATGAATGAAAAAGGTAACAGTCGGTGTTGAACAAAATTCAGTTTTCTCTGCCCCGTGGAATAACATTCCTACTTATCGGCCTGTTAAGTCTGTCGTTCATTTTCCCGGCCAGGCCACGTCAGACCATCAAAATAAAGATAATTATGCGCAAAAGCTGGCCGAGATCACATCACAATGGGGCAATTCACCCGGTCACAATCACCGGATGACGTGGCAAAGACAATAGCATCAGCTCTACGGCGATCTGGGTCAGTAGGCGTTTGCGATAAGAAAACAGGCGAACTGCGGGAAAAAACCGAATGGCACCGGGTGGTGATCTTCGGTAAATTAGCGGAAATCGCTGAGGAGTATTTGCAGAAAGGGGCTCAGGTTTATATTGAAGGGCAACTGCAAACGCGTAAATGGCAGGATAATCAGGGCCAGGATCGCTATTCAACGGAAGTGGTGGTGAATGTAAATGGTTCGATGCAGATGCTGGGAAGCCGTAATGAGTCAAAGAGTATGGCACCTCAACAGGCCGGGCATAAGTCGGCACAAAAGCAGCCACCGTCTAAACCCGCTAATAACGAGAGAAAAAACACCTGTGCGCTACAACCTCTGGCTTTACCGGAAAAAGAGGATACTGATTGGGATTCGGAGATCCCGTTCTGAATGGTGTTTTCATTATTAACGCATTGCCCTGTTAAAACAGGGCTTGTTTCTATTTTTTCGGAGCAAATTTAATACATTCTATCAAACCAGTCAGCGTTTCTAACCACTGATTAAAATGTGGGCATTGAGAACGAATGGTATCTAAACCAATATCACCAGCAATCAGTGGGCCATGTAAGGTTTTATGATAATGGGGGATGATGGCTAAAATACGCTTAGATGGTGCCGTTTGCGGGCTGTTATTAATATCCTCCGGGGTATCAAATTCACTTTTGATGGCTTGCAGTGCGGCAATAGGTGCACGGTCATCAAGCCAGTCTGCAAATTTTTCGGGTTGGCAAAATAGCAGCGCTTCAAATTCATGCAATAACAGCAATAACAGATGGGGAATAAAATTGGACTGCCCGATATCATCAGCAAAAGCCTGCTCCAGCTTCACTACCCGTTCACTGGCAGCATTATTCTGTTGTTCGTTATAATCGGGGAAATCAGTAGGTAGACCATAGTAGTCGATGAGCGTGGTGACGAACGCACCAGGATCTTGTCGGCACAAGCGGGTAATTTGGTGTTTTACTTTACCGTAACTCGTGATCCCGCCTTTTTGGCTGGGACTTGTCTGAGCCAATATGGGTATCAGATAGATCTGTTGTACAAGAAAATAAGGTGTCAGCACATCCCGCACGAAAGTTTCTTCTGTCTGTCCTTCTACAAAAACATTGATGCGGATCATCGCTGTGGTCTCCCGCCGAGTAAATTTTTCTTCCATAATTCCCCGAGGCTATAGTCTTCAAGCCATT